>BJGN01000095.1 GCA_014190515.1 Bacteroidota bacterium | reverse complement strand
TTTTTGTCCTTTGCCATTATAAAAGCCAATTAGCCCAATGGGTAAAGTAACATAAAAAAGAGACTATCTTTTTAGACAGTCCCTAATTATATGAATCACGAAGACTTGTAGTGGCTACATCTTCGTCGCTGTATTCCTACGGAATTCTCCACTTCCTGGTGTACCTGTATCCCTTTGGGATATTTCTCTTTAAAAGGTATCACTTCATGAATTTGCCAAGCAATCCCATGGCATCATCCATGACGGAGCCGTCTTTATCGGCATCGAGCATTTCCAGTAAACCACCCATTCCGGACTCTTTAGCCTTTTCTTGCGCTTTCCCCTTTTGGGTATTTAATAAGGTACTCACACCCGCTAAGTCCAGTCCACCTTCTGTTTTAGATTTTGAAAGTGTTTGCATAATTAATGGGGCAATCATACTAAGGAGACCTCCGGCTTGTGCTGGATTTATCCCTGACGATTTACTTAATTCATTAACAACTTTGTCTGATTTTCCACCTAAAATACTGGAAACCAACCCAGTTACATCACCACTGTTCGGACCTCCTTTGGCAACTAAGGCCATGATATCATCCATGACGGAACTATCTTTGTTTTGATCTAACAGGGATAAAAATCCCAGATCATTTTTACTACTTGCCGCGGAAGACTTTGTAGCTAGTTCTGTCATTAAACTGGGTAAAGCGCCACCGACAGCTTTTTCAGCCTGAACTGGTGAAACACCTAACTTTTCAGCTATTTCGGTAATGCCTCCATTTTGCAGCTGTGACATGATCATCTGAAACATTTCCATTGGGTAAATTTTTAGGGAGATTTTAAAAAATAAGCAACCCAATATACATGAAATGCTTGCATTTTTAAAGAATATGTCTGATTATATTATTTGTTTTCTAATATCCTCCTAAGGTAGTTTAGTTGTCCTGTGTGGCGGGATAAATGGCAACTCAATTGAATTAAAAAAAACTGAATACTCCTTCCTTTGTGTTGCGGTGGTGTGTCGGGCATGGGATTCAATAATTGTTGGGGAGTTATTTTCATGAGAGCATTTCTTACAGAAAGCTGTGTGTCTCTTATCTCTTGAATTAATATTTCCTTAGTAAAATATTGAGGTTCAAATTCCTTTATTTTATCTCTGACATAACCATCATTACCTAAAACCTCGCCAATGAAATATCGCAGATTTCCACAAAGATGGTAAGCAATGGTACCTGCGGAATTGATAATTCCCGGATGTGATTTCCAAAGATTTTCCTCTGAAATAAGATGTACTTCATTCATCAATGCCTCTACATCGCGATGTAGGATTTCAGATATATCAGAAAGAAATGCGTTTTCCATATTAAACAGCTTGTTTGAAGGGGTGGATTTTTTTAGTTTTCAGTACTTCTTGGAATGAAACTCCCCACATAACGGCAGTTTTTTTATCAATGGCCGCTATATTTTTTAATGATAACTTAGTTTTCCAATCTTCCGTTTTTCCAGATCGAAAAAATGTATTCACATTAAAATGAAAACTACCCGGGTTTTCTGAAATCCTATTTTTCATGTTTTGAAAGTCAGTAGCGAATATAATTTCCTTGATATTTTTCATGGAAAGATTTTTACCAGTTAGAAACTGACACAATTTTCTGGTTGCGCTTACTTTATTATCCACAAGTTCTTCGTAGGATAATGAAATAAAATGATCCCTGTTTATTCTTAAATCTGGACTATCTATCCAATTCTTTACATGCTGGTGATAATCTCCAAAATATAGACTTCCATCCAAAAAAAGAGTGACAAATTCATCCATTTCCATTGTTGGAGTAACTTCAAGGAGCGGATGGGATTTATAGAAGAAGTATTGAGATACAGCGGCACCCTTGGGATTTCTATACACATAAATGAATTTCGAATCCGGATGTATTTTTTTCATCGGTAAATCATCATTTTCACAATGAAGGTACCAAACTCTTGGCGAATCTGCTGTTTTTGCCAAAAAGTCCTGGAAATGTGTGTAACCGTATTGGGATACCATCACCTCCGGCCAGGGAATCGTAGCATGTCCAATATCACCACTGGACATTGGGTTATTTTCAGGATAGGAATATACGGCGCGAAGTATTTCACTTACGAACTGTTTTGTAAGATGGGTGCCTACTTTTTGATGCGTGCATATAAAAATATCGTTCGCTTGCGTTTCCCAATTTTCACGAAGTTGTTCTATCGCATTTAAATCGAAAAAAGGAGGATAAATTTTTTGATCGCCTTCAATGTGTAAAAATCCGTAACGATTTAATTTTTTGGACGTTCCAAAAGTTTTCAGTTTATGGGAAATGGGGTGATTAGACATGTCTGGTATTTTTAAAGTTGAGCAAATAAAAGGCCACATTCTGTTGGAATAATTTCGTGACATATATCATTTTCAGTGAACCAATCGAGAAAGGGTTGACATTCTGTTTGTCTGTCAATCACATTGTCAGCAAGGATAACACTTCCTTTTCCTATTAATCCTTTGGAAATAAGAGATTTCAATTGTTTGAAGTAATGATTCTTCTGTGCATCAAAGAATACAAGATCATAAGAACCAGTGAGTTGATCAATTATCTCCATCGCTTCCCCATGATGAACCTTTACAGGAACTTCTAATTGAGACATTCTTTGTTGTGTGGATTCGGCTACTTGTCCGTCAAATTCAATAGTATCGATAACCGGGTTCAACTCCTTTTTTAATCCGCATACGAGGTAAAGAGTTGAAAGACCATGTGCGGTGCCAATTTCAAGCACTCTTTTAGGCGAAGTTTTTGAAGTTATATCAACTAAAATAGGCCCTGTATCTTGCCTGATTGGATTTCTCCATCCAAAACTTCCTGTATCATTCGTATAGCTTTCACCTTGTTTGCTAAAAGATTCAAGCATTTCAATTTCAATACTGATTTTTTCTGTTTTCATTTTCATCTGATTTTTTTAAGTATGTCAGAGGCAAATGGAAACGTTCCGAGAAGAGGGTTTATATTTTGGAAAAGGTGAAATTATTCTTTATTTTGTGGTCGTTTCGTCAGACAATAATGAAGAAGAGGTCAGTTACAATGAATAAAAATGGGTAAAAAAGTTTTAATTATAACTTATTATTGGCCTCCCTCTGGTGGAATTGGCGTTTTAAGATGCTTGAAATTTGCAAAATATCTGACGAGTTTTGGTTGGGAACCGATTATTTTTACGGCCGAAAATGCGCATTACCCTTCTTTTGATTATACCAATGTAAGTGATATTCCAGCCGATCTTACGGTATTGACTTGCCCTATTATTGAGCCCTACGGCATTTATAAGATGTTGACGTTCCAGTCTCCTAAAGCCAACGTCAATAATGTGTTCAATGTTAAACCGTCCAAGCTTAACTGGATGCATAATTTTGCCGTTTGGGTGAGGAGTAATTTTTTTATTCCGGATGCAAGGGCACTTTGGATTAAACCCGCCTATAAATATTTATCTCATTGGTTGGATAACAATAAGGTAGATGCCATTATTAGTAATGGGCCACCACACAGTAATACCCGAATTGCTACGTTGTTGAAGAAAAAATATAATATCCCCTGGTTAGCTGATTTTCAAGACCCCTGGACACAAGTTGATTATTATCAATTACTTAGATTAACTCCTTGGGCTGATCGTTATCATCATAAACTTGAACAGGAAGCTTTTTTATATGCCGATAAATTAACTGTTGTAAGTAAGGCATGGGCTAAAAGCCTGGAAGAAATTGGGGCAAAAAATGTGGATGTTCTTTATTGGGGCTTCGATCCGGCTGATTATGTTGCCTTGGACAAAAAATTAGATGATAAATTCACATTGACCTATTTCGGTATCATGGGGTATGATCGGAATCCTATACATCTTTTTAAAGCCATAGCTACATTAATGGCGGAAATTCCATCTTTTCGGGAAGATTTCTGTCTTCAATTGATAGGACAAATCGATTATAGTATCTGGGAAGAAATAAATAAAGCAGGGGTAATGTCATGTGTTCTAAATGTAGGTTCCCTCAGCAGGGAAGGAACTTTGCAGAAGGCACAAGGAAGTCGTGCTTTACTCTTAATATTAAATCAACAAACCAATGCGGAGGGACGAATTCCCGGGAAATCATTTGAATATATGGCTTTAAGGAGACCCATTTTATTTATTGGAAATAAAAATGCGGAAATTGCGAAGATAATAGCATCTGTTCCAGGCAATCCAGTATGTGATTACGAGGATTATGAAAAAATAAAATTATCGCTTTCAATTCTTTACGATAACTATAAAAATAATCAAGACAGTGAAATGTCTCTATCATTTTCTGATGAATGGTCGGTAGTAAATCAAACTAAAAAATTAGCTGGCTTACTTTCAGAAATGACGGTTTGAGTTTATTTCTTCCTCTTTTTTTCTTCCAAAGGCTTTTTCTCCACTTTCACCTCCGTCATATCCACTTCAGCCATAGACTTCTTAATGCTTGTGAAGACAACAAATCCTAGCATGACTAGACTTAAAAAGGAGAACACAGAGGATATTTGCCTACCTATATATACACTTTTTGGTCTGAAAATAAATTGGATTTCACTATACCCTGCAGGCAGGCGCAAGGCTCTTAAAGCGTAATTCACTCTAATGGGTTCCACTTTTTTACCGTTAATGAAAACGTCCCAGCCCAAATCGGGTCCATACCATATTTCAGGGAATACCGCCAATTCTTCTCTTTTAAGAACTGCTTCGTAGTTCAATTCAACGGATGAGTAAGAACTCAGGGCAATCTTACCTTCCCCTGTTGGGTATAAGCCTTCCAGATTTGACGAAAATTCTTTGTGAACAATAGCCTCCACTTTTGGATCAAAGGCGTACAAGGCACCAATCTCTTCTTCAGGAGAATTTACCCATCTGATTTTTTTTACCAGCCATACAGTCCCCAATGCGCCATTATTTACAGATGGTCTAATTTGACCGTCTGCTCCTTTTTCGATTAAATATCTTGTATTTAACATATTATAAACAGCAGGATTACCATTTGCAATATGATAATTTATAAGGTCTTCATAACGTCTTAACTTGGCCGCAGAATAACCACCTACAATATTAAATTCTTTTGCTGCATTTGCGTTAATAAAAGGGTTTCCAGAGGATAAATCCATGACTCTGTAACGGTGGGATTTATCTTGCTTTATTAATTTAGCTACATTTTCATAATTGATAAGTGTATTGCCCTGTTCTACTCCATTTTGAGGAAGTTGAACCATCAAATGTAGAAAAGGCATTCCATTCAATGTCGAAATGGAAACACATAGCATTAAACTGTAAATTATACCTTTTATCATCTCCTTTTGATTTATTAAGTCGAAATTTAGGCATTTTATCAGGAAATAAAAATTTTTGGAATGATATAAAGTTTAATTTTAAAACAATTTGGGCTAATTTTCTATTCTACTCGAAATTCTACTATGAAATATATCTTATCGTTGTGGATTTTATTGAATTTCACCCTGCTGTCAGCACAAAATTTTGATTTACCTACTTTGGAATGGGGACCTCTTCTTCAACAACCCATTGAAGCTAAAATGGCGGGTATAATTGCTGATGATGATCATTTTTATGCCTGGCGGTATGGCAAGTATACAAGAAAAGGGGACGAAATGTATCTTGAAAAATATAATGAAGACGGTTCACTGAGTTTGTATAGAAAGTTGAAAATGAATCCTGGCGAGGCTTTTAGAAAATTTTTTTCATGGAAAGGAGGAAAAGTGGCCCTCGTTGAAGGTAAAGAATATGTTAGATTAATCGCTGTAAATGAAGAATCACTTGCACCAGGTTCCGAAATACTTTATGTTAAAAAGGAAAAGGATCAATATTGGCAAAATGTGGAGGTGGACGCGGCACAGGGAAGATTACTTATTTTATTGAGAGAAAGAAAGGGCTGGCAGCAAAGAGTGCGACTACGCCTTATTGTTTTAGACCAGAATATGGAGGTTTGTTGGGATGAGGATACCCAGTTGCCTTACGTTTATGCCGAATATTATCCGGAAAAAGTACTACTCTCTTCGGAAGGGGATGTGTTTATTACCGGTTACACTCAATTTGCTTACGAACGTACCGTGGAAAAGGGGAAACCAAATTTTCAATTTATTATCCTTTCTTTTACGGGCTTTGGGAAAATTCAAACGGAGTTTCAAATTGGTTTAAGACGTAAAATCGTAACCGATTTTCAGGTTAATTTGAACGATGAAGGTAAATTGGTTGGCATAGGTTTTTATAGCGAAAATAAGGAAGCGGCTGCTGGAGGGGTCTTCCTAACCACTATAGATCCTTATAAACAGACAGCCTCAGGGGGTAAATTGCATGCTTTTGCCAAAGCGTACGATATGGGCAGGGTACGTGTCGGTCAGCAATTTGAATGGAATGAGCTCTCCCAGAATAAGGGGGAGTTCTTGCATTATTACATCAGGAGTTTTCTCCCTGAACCAGGGGGTGGAGGATTGCTAATTGCAGAGCAAGTGATTTTACAAGAGAATTATATTTCCTTTAAAGAAGGCTACAGTGCCAATCAGATAAATTATAATTTCAATGACTTATTGCTCATCAATTTATCTGCAGAAGGACAGGTTAGTTGGGTAAAAAAAATTCCCAAGAAACAGCGCACACTCAACGATAAAGGGAAATATTCCTCTATTTCCGCCATTCCAACCGATGAGGATAATTACCTTATTTATAATGATAATGGGAAAAATTTCAGCAAAAATAATAAAACCAGGACCTTCAAAGGCTTACAATCAGTTATAGCCCTCACACATATAGATGAAAATGGAAAGGCAGAAAGCTTTCCCATTGCTATTAATGAAGAACAAGGTGTGCTTTTTCAACCTGGGCTTACTTCATCTTTTGGTAAGGACAAAAAAATAATTTACGGCGAAAAAGGTAAAAATTTTCGATTTGGTATTTTGACTTTTTAATTAGCTTATATTTGCAGCCATTTGTTACCCGAATTTATGTCAAAGTCAGTGAAAAATATAGCTATTCTTGCCTCCGGCGCAGGGTCGAATACTCAAAAAATATTGGAACATTTTTCTGATAGAATGGATATTGGTGTTCGTCTCATTGTCTCAAATAAACAGGAGGCGGGGGTGTTAAATATTGCAAAGGTAGCATCCATTGATACTTTTGTTGTTAGCAGAGATTCATTTTATTCCACAACAGACCTTCTGGTTGAACTCGATAAGCGAAATATCGGTTTTATAGTACTCGCTGGTTTCCTTTGGTTGATTCCTCCCTATTTAATTCAACATTATCCTGATAGAATTATTAATATTCATCCCGCCTTGCTTCCCAAATATGGGGGTAAGGGAATGTATGGTCATTTTGTCCATGAAGCTGTGCATTTAGCGAAGGAAACTCATTCTGGAATTACTATTCATTATGTAAATGAAAAATATGATGAAGGTTCTATCGTTTTTCAAGAGAGATGTGAGATTTTGCCCTCTGATCAGCCTGAGGATATTGCTAAAAAAGTGCAGGTTTTGGAGCACTCTTATTATCCAAACGTAATTGATCAATTGGTTAGTTCCTTACCTCTCTAAAATCATGAATTTTTAAATGGTGAAATATAAAGTGTTGAAAAGTTATTTTAAGATTTGTTTCTTACTTTCCTTGCCTGTATGGGGTTCTGCACAGTCGGTTAAGGAAATGGAAGACACGGCTAATAGGCTTCATCAAGCAGGTGATTATGGCCAGGCTGCTGGAATTTGGGTGAAACTTTATAATGAAAAGGAAAAAACGGATTATGCTTTTCAGGCCGCTGAAAATTATTATCTGCAACGCGATTATCGAAGGGCTGCCACTTTCTATCTGAAAATTAAAAATGATTTCAAAAAATATGATAATCTCATTTATAAATATGCCAAATGTTTAAAGCAGGACGGGCAGTATGATGCAGCAAGTAAGGCTTTTCAAATGTTTCTGAAACTATATGAGGGTAAAGAGAAACCTCTTTGGGAAGAAATGGTAACCATTGAATTGGAGGGGTGTTCTCTCGGAATAAAGCTGGCTGAAAATGGGGCGGACGACATAGAACTTTCAAGGCCAGTAGGGCTAAATACGGGTAAAGATGAATTCGCCGTTTCCCAAACGGAGGAAAATTATCTTTTTTATGCCTCCACAGCCAATGGAAAATCAACTATACTGGCATCTGCTAAACAAGACAAAATATGGGAAAAGGGAGTTATCCCATCCTCATTTCCGCTTATTCCAAATGGTCAGGTTTCTACAGGTAGTTTTAATGCCGATGGTACGCGCTTTTATTTTACCATCTGTTCCAATGATGGTTTGTATAACCATCGTATGACAAGATGCGAGATTTACAGAATGAAAAAGGTAGGTGCTTCCTGGTCACAACCCGTGCGTTTATCTGATGAAATAAATTTGAAGGGTTTTACGGCAACCCATCCAAATGTGGTAACAAAAAATGGACGGGAAATTCTATATTTTGCTTCCGATAGACCGGAAGGTAGAGGCGGTATGGATATTTGGTTTGTTTCCCGTGACGCCTCATCAGATGACGCTTCTTTTTTACCTCCTGTAAATGCCGGACCGTCTATTAATACACAAAACGATGAACTTTCCCCTTTTTATCATACTAAAAATACCACTTTGTATTTCTCATCCAATGGCTTTCCTTCTTTGGGTGGCCTGGATATCTTTTCGTCCATAGGGACTATGTCTTCCTGGGGAGAAGTTAAAAATATAGGTCTTCCTTATAATTCACCCGCCGATGATCTGCATTTTTCTTTGTTAGCGGACGGAAAATCAGGTTGGTTGACGTCAAATAGGATTTTTGAAAGTGAAAAAGTGGTAACGACCGATAATGATATTTTTCATTTCAGTGTTAAAGCTACTTTATTAAAATTATTGGTGGAAGTTACAGATTTGGAAGGAAAAATGATTCCTGGCTTTTCTCTTAAGTTGTTCGAAGATATAAAAGAAAATAACTTACCTCAGCTTTCCCGAGATTATGTTTATGTTTCTAAAATTTCACTGGATGTTTTGCCTTCAGGTGATTACTTAATACGCATTCAGGCACCTGGTTTTTACCCTGAAGAGCAACCATTTAAAATGGCTGAACCTTCAAATGATCCAATAAAATTACTATTTAGGTTAAAACCTGAAGTAAAAAAAGAAGTAACTCCGCCTGTGAATGAAAAAAGAGTGATGGAAATAATAAAGGAGGTGGGAAACATTAAACAACCTGGGACAGTAGAGCCAGCCGCACCAGAAGTATATAGGGCAAAAGGTATTTCTCCTTATGACAATGGGGAATATGAAACAGATTCTCCCCGATTTCCTGGATTAAGTTATAAGGTTCAGCTCGAAGCTACTGATAAGGTACAAATGGGAAAATATAATCCGTTATCCAATGCAGGAAGAGTTCATACCGAGTTTTTAGTCGAAAAAAAGCTATTTAGAGTCTTGATTGGCCCATTTTCTGATGTATCGGAAGCTAAAAATGTTAAAGCTTCTTGTATTAAAAATGGATTTTCAAAAGCTTTTATTGTTAAATATCAAGACGGTATCAGAGTGGGGATGACAGGTTTATAGGCAATGGTAAAGTAGTTTGGTATCTTTTATTGAAGGCTTCAATACCTTGAAGTCCACCCGTATGAATGGCTAAAAGGGTAGTGCCTTGTTCAAAGTGATCTCTCTTGATGAGTTCGTTCAGGGCATACAATAACTTTCCTGAATAAACAGGATCTAAAATGATGTTAAAACGTAGGTAAAAATCGTGCATAAATGCGACCAGTCCTGCATGAAACTTTGCATAACCACCCAGATGGAAATCAAAATGCAAATCAATATCTTGCCCCAGGATATTTTCTGAAAAACCTTTTAATACATAAATACCAAGTAAGGGGATGCCGTGCTCATTATGAGCATGAAGACCTTTCATTGTGCCACCCGTTCCAACAGGAACGGCTGCTATAATTCTTCCACTTTTCAATTCTTCCCGAGAGAAATAGTCATTCAGTTCATTCATTAAATGCCCCATTCCCAACGCAGAGCCTTCATTGCTTCCCCCTTCAGGGATAAAATGAAACTTAGGATATTTGTCCAAGAAAAAAGGAGGTAAAAAATCAGAAGCTAGTGCTTTGTATTCATTTCTGGAAATAAAATGGAGTTCCATGCCATAATTTACAGCTTTTTGAAGCGTTGGACTCAGGTCTATGTTATTTTCCCCCCGAACAATACCCACTGTTTTTACACCTAGAAAATGACCTGCGGCAGCTAATGCAACCAGGTGATTAGAATGCATGCCGCCTTGGGTAATTAAAGGCCAGCTACTTTCTCGGTCGTAATGGGCGAAAGTCCCCCACATTTTTCTCCATTTATTTCCCGCTATTTCCGGATGGGAAGGAACAAAGAGTAAATCATCTCTTTTTAAAAGAACAGTTACACCCTTTTTCAGCCATTCCTCTTTATTTATGGGAGAAATGGCTGAAATGGGGGGATGAAGAAAATAATCCCAGGCATCAGGAAGTACTGACATGGGCTTTATACCGTTTTTTCGGAAAATACCATTTCTTCTGTCAACATCGTTATAGGTCCGTATTTTTCCAGCAAAGAAAAATCAATATTTTCTTTATTCCCCATAACTAAAAGGGTATAATTCCTATTTTTTACGTATTGCTGTTGAAAGGACGATAAATCATTGCCGGTGGCATCATTTAATCGCTCATAAAGAGGTTTTCTTAGGTCTTGGGAATGCCCCAAATCCTGTATTTTTCTGTAATTCCAATAAATCCCACCCGGCGTCATTCGCTCACTTTCCAGTCTTTTTAAGATAGATATTCTGGCATTTTCCATTTGAGCAGGGACAATAGGCATATCTTCCAATAAATTATTGAGACAAGGTATAGCATCAGCTAATTTATCGGGCTGGGTACCAATATATGCTTGCAAATAATGTGCTTCCTGTCTTTTTCTAGGAGAAGTATAAAAGGCATAAGTGGAATAAGCAAGTGCCTTTGATTCCCTGATTTCCTGGAAAACGATACTGGACAGACCATACCCAAAATATTCGTTATACCACTCCTTCATGAAATGTTCTTCCAAATTAAAGTCGGGAGTTCCTTTGGAAATCCACATTAAATCGGTTTGAACAATGGGGAAATTATAAAAAAGGACTTGATTTTCTGTATTTGGGACTTGTAAAAACAATTTGCTGTGAGGTGCAGACTTTCTTTCAGACGGCACGATATGATGCTTTCTTAAAATAGGAATAACCTTGTCGAAATCGTTACTACCAAGATAATAAACAGTGTGTTCGTATTGGTTT
>BJGN01000094.1 GCA_014190515.1 Bacteroidota bacterium | reverse complement strand
TTAGAATAGCAGCACCTCCGTCGGAAGAGATTGCCCCTCCGCTTCTTGCTGAAATATTTTTAATGGAATCTATTGGATTAATAGTAACCGTAGGCACTACAGGCGTTAAAGTGGTAAAACTTACCTCATTTCCATAAGCTGTTCCTGCACTATTCGTTGCATAGGAACGGACGTAATAAACTCTTGATCCAGCCAAACCTCTAATCGTATCAAGAAAAATATTATTTATTGACCCATTGATTGACCTGTTTTTAGTTACAACAGGATTTTGTAAAGTATCCCAAACCACGCCTCTTGACGTAATTGGCGCACCCCCATTATTCAATATAGATCCACCCGTTGCAACACTTACGCTGGTAATAGATGAAAGCGCTGTAGTTGTAAGAGAAGGTGGGGTAGGTACAGGAGTAGTAAAAGTTATCTGATTGCCATAAGCTACTCCCGTTGTATTTACAGCATAAGCTCTTACATAGTAAGTAGTACTCCCCAATAAACCAGTCATATTACTTACAAAAGAACCCGTTCCATTGCCATTTCTCGTAGTGTCATTTGATACAGTTGGATTTGGTGAGGTACTCCAGCAGATTCCTCTGGCTGTAACCGGCGTTCCTCCGTCAGAAGATATATTACCCCCACTTATAGCCGCAATATTAGTCACAGAGGTAGCTACATTTGTTGTTAAGGTAGCAAAGGCAGGTCCGGACCACATTGGAACGCCTGTTTGCGATAGAAATAATCCCTGACCAGGAAGACCTTGTTGAATTTTAACCCAAGCCGTTCCATTCCAATATAAAATATCTCCTGCGGTATTCCCTGTTTGTGGAAGTCCGACTTTTTGATTCCAACTGGCAGTATCCAGCGCAGTAATACCTTTCGAAATACTGGCATTGAATAAAGGATCTGATTCTGAATTCCATAATGCGGTATCCGCAGCGGTAATTCCTTTCGCAATACTGGCATTAAAAAGTGGATCTGATTCTGTGAAACTACTCAACTTTTTATTCCAGTATGCAGTATCTACTGCTGTTATACCCTTCGAAATGCTGGTATTAAAAAGTGGATCTTTTTCAGTGAAACTACTTAATTTCTTATTCCAATAAGCTGTATCCACCGCAGTAATACCCTTCGAAATGCTTGCATTAAAAAGTGGATCTTTTTCAGTGAAACTACTTAATTTCTTATTCCAATAAGCTGTATCCACCGCAGTAATACCTTTCGAAATACTTGCATTAAAAATTGGATCTAACTCCGTTAACGGACCTGTAACTTTTTCTGCAGATTTAGCATATATTGCAAAAGGCACACTAAGTAGTCGAGAAACAACCACCAAAGTATAATTCTTACCTCCAGTTGGATCTGTCTCAGATTTTACGTAAAATGGACCATTTGACCAGTCTATTCCTGACATAGTTCCAAACAAAGGCGCGCCTGAACCTATATTTAAATAAACTAATCCATTTAAATTTGTTTTTTCACTATGTTCCTCCTGATATAATAATACATCTGCCGCAGAACCCCTTAGAATACTTATGCGCATTCCCACCGATACATTAGAAACCAATTCATTATTACTATTTCTAATAATAGCCTGATAACTTATTAAATCAGGGGCTTGACCAAAGCCAATGAAATGTATCATACTAAAAAATAAGAAGAGAATACTTCCTTTCATTACTCCTTTCATAGTTTTAATTTTTTGTACTTTTTGCTGGTGTGCTTTCTTCCTTTTTGTCATCGGCCTTATACTGCTTTATGGCCTCTGGTTTAGATGTTAATTTAAAGGCTAAAAAAATAACATGATTCCCACCTCTTGAATAATCATTTATGGCAGACAATGGCATTTCAAACTGATAGCCAATAACAAATGGATGCCATGAAATTAAGGCATTTGCACCCATTGATTGCCTACCCGTTAAGGCTGCATAGCCATAATTCCTGAACACAGGAGAAACAGTTAAAAAAGAACTTGGTGACGATATGAATTTAAAATCTAACATCATATCAAATTGATAATCCGAGTTTCTTTGCGTTCGAATTAACACATTAGGCCTTATGACTATATTTTCTTTCGCTTTTAAATCAATCCCTGAATTAATAAAAACAGTAAAGGCATTTTGAATATCATCTTCATTCGTAAAAATAGTACTTACTCTTGGTATGATATTATAGGCTGAAACACCCAAATTAAAGCCATTCGAATAAAAATTGAACCCGAAATTAGCGTTAGGGTATGAATCCGACCATTTATCTGGATTATTAATAGTTAAATCATCTGATTCTTCTGGTTTGAAATTTGAATTATCAACACTATATTGGTTATAAGTTGCTGATAATCCAAAGGAAAAACCTGTCAACGGATCCTTACCTTTCTTCCCACCACTAATATGATAGGCAAAAGTCGATTCAATTCCGGCAAACCCAGTGGCTCCATTCTGATCTTTAAATCCGTTAATTCCTACGCCTATTCTATTCTTAGAAAATGGATAATCCATCGAAATCGCCTGAGAATTAGGTGAATTATCAAAGCCTACCAATTGTCGCTTATAAATCAAGGCAATGTTACCATTATTTTGAGCTCCCGCCAATGCAGGGTTAGTCAAATATGGTTTAAAAAAATGCTGGTTTTGGAAGATATAATTTTGTCCATTTCCAGTAATACTATAGATAACTAAAAGGACAGGCAATAATTTTTTCATACGCTTTTTATCTTAGTAAGGTGAAATTCCCTTTCAACGGAACTGCGTCTTTTGATATCTGAATGACATACCAATAATCTCCTGCAGTAGCAGGATAATTATTAATCATTCCATTCCAGCCAGGCGATGATCCAGGGTATTCAATTAATAATCTTCCTAATCTGTCGAAAATAAATACTTTTGATTCTGGTTTGAAAGCCAAGGCAGGAATAGACCATAAATCATTTTTGCCATCCTCGTTGGGTGTAAATACATTTGGCACCTTAATTTCGCTCTCAATCACCTTAACCATAACATTACAGGTTTTTTCTCCAATGGTAAGTGGAAAAAAGGCTATTCCTGCTGTATCGGGATTTCCAGTCAAATTGAAAGATAACATGCCTCCGCTACTGTTTAATAGTAAAGAATCGGCTTTTAAGGTTAATCCTTTAACAACGGATGAAGCAATATTCACAGGATATGACTTCTTATTATTCCCTCCCTGATAACTAATGGTTACTACGCCGGAATAATCTAATTTTGAACCTACATCTTTTGGATTAACCACAATGCTATTACAATTCAAAGTGGAAATTTTAGGTTCCAATATGGTCACTGGCAGATTAAATGTGCATGTTTTTGCACCAAATGTTAGATTAAAAACAGCAAAACCTGTGTCAGAAGGGGTGCCCTTAATTACCAATTCAACAGATCCATTCCCATTAGCTAGTTTTCCCGGCTGTAAACTCAGGTTCAACCCTGATACGCCCGATGATGGTAAATTAAGGCCTAAAAAATAAGCCCCATTACCTTTTAAATATGGTAATATCATAACCCCATTATAAACTTCCCCCTTATATAGCTCTTTATTATCTAAAACGATCCCACTACAAGATAACTCCTCTACTTTAGACACAAGCTCATAAACCGAGGGTTGCTGTATACCATGGTTAATATTAAAATCAGTGCTTTTTTCATTCCAAAAAAAGACCTGCCCGACGGTCACCTGAGCTGAGCCAATGACATCATTAACAACACCACTTCCCCCTGAGGCTGGTATGAAAGGAATACTGTTCTGTCCGTTCGCCACATTGTTTAGACTAATACCAACAAACAGTGCGACTAATAAAAAAAATTGAAAGAGTTTATACATCACTTTTGTAGTTGTATTTAAAACTATTAAACTGTATTAAACTGAAATTTAAGGAAATAGATACAAATATAAACAAATTAATTACATATTAAAATAATTATAAATTAATTATTATGTTAATTTAAATTTATTACCATAAAAAGCGTTTTAGATAAACAAAATTTAAATTTTTTATTCATTCTCAAAATTGATATCCAACGCCTAGAAAAGTGGCTAAAAATGAGTTTGTTTTTGCTGCATTTCCTTTTGATATGCCCATTTTAGTATCTGAAAAAAAAGATATTCTTGAAGTAACCTGAAGAGATCCACCTAAACATCCCATCATCAAAATTTCAGTGGAAATCATGTTACTTGCTTGATTATATTTATAGCTACTTTTATTAGAAAGTTCAATAAATTCATAGGTAATCTGAGCCGGCATAGTTATTTTAGCCCCCAGTCCAATACCTGAATATAACCTGATTTTATTCTTATTCAGAAAATAATAGTTGGTTGAAAAAGATGGTATAATATTTCTCTCTATTCCTTTTATTTCATGTAGCGAAAATGACCCCAGCGGATTACTACTGGAAGAAAGTATGACTTTGCTATTGTTCAAGTCTTCTGCTTCAAAAAGATGTTGCGTAAAAATAAGAGAAGGTACTAAGTTAATTCTCGGTGAGATTGCCCATTCTATGGACCACTGCAATGCTACTGGATTTTTTATCTCATCTAAACCTAAGGGTATAAATGCCCCCGCTGACAAACCAACTTTTACACTGGTTTTTGATCCTTTTTTATTTTCATCTGGTATTATTATTTCTTCTTTTTTTTGAATCAAGTTGGCAATCAATGTATCCACTGTCGGTAAAATAGATTCTTGCCTTTCATCTATCTTTTTAACCTCTGTTAGTATTTCCTTTTGATGGGTGAAAACTTCCGATGGAATACCTAAAATGGGTTGATTCACCACAGGCGAAACTGCCTTTTCTTTAGATACCCGATGGACATAAGCAACTTTATAAAGCGTATCATAGATGTATTTTTCTTTCTCAACGATAATGGTATCCCTTACTATCACTTGATTATATTGAGTATTTCCGGTAAAAGATTTTTCCAGTTTCAAATTATGCAAGGCAATACCACTCCAAACGGCATAACCCGTTATAAAAGGTAATAAAACCCAAGGTAGAAATTTCAACCAATTCCGTCTCTTTGATTGAAAATGATCTAATTTAGAAGTCAAATCATGCCAGTCACTCTCCTCCGGATTAATGATTGAACGAGCATTTTTCAAATTTTCGGAAAATATATGGTCGAATTCGTTATCGCTCATGGCATGTCAGGATTGTCGGTTTTTCTACACATATTGATATTTAATCATTAATGCTTTCAGTTGAATTCTTGCTTTCGCAAGATTAGATTTAGAGGTTCCCGTTGAGATATTTAGAAGTTGAGAAATTTCCTCATGAGATAATTGCTCAATCACATAAAGATTGAAAACGAGGCGATAAGCAGGAGAAAGTTTTTGAATAAGCAGTATCTTCTCCTCGATATCCATTTTATTAAGCCATTGTATATCAAATCGTTCTGACGTATCAGGAATTTCATCCTTTTCACTCGTTTTGATTTTATTCAAATCGGACCTATACTTATCAATCGCCACTCTTTTAGCCAGTTGAGTAATCCAACCCTTAAAATTAGTACCCTGTTTATAAAGATTTATTTTAGTGAAAATTTTAAAAAATACATCATTTGTGACCTCCTTTGATTCCTCAAAAGATCCAACATAACGCCTGACAATAGAAAAAACGAAACCATAATAGAACTCATAAATTTCTTTTTGAGCGGCTCTATTATCAATCCTGCAACTATTAAGTACTTTCTCTAATTTTTCATCAATCATTAAGAACCATTCTATCTATTTCCTTTAACGGTAAGGAGCAAAAATAGGTTGCCTTGCTATACTGATGTTTTTCTGTTTACTACATGTACTATTATTCCGTAAAATAATAAGATTATAGTACCTAATACCCCTGACAAAATGGGATCAATCGAACTATTTAACCAACTGATTGACTCAGGTAAATTTCGTGAAAAAGTACTCCATGAAATGACTATTATACTTAAGGAAATAGCCACCAATCCGTGGAAATAGGATAATTTTATTTTGAGTAAAGCGAGTAAAAACAGTCCAAGTATGCCTCCTCCAAAAATACCAGATAATTGCCACCAAACATCCAGTGCACTTTTCGCTTGAATCATCCAAATGGCAAATAAAGTTCCAAGGATGCCCCAAATCCAGGTAGCTGATTGAAGGATGAACATTTGTTTCTTTTCACTTATATTTTCATCAAATCTTACTCTTAAAAAATCTATCCAAATAACAGTGGCTGAGCAATTTAATGCAGAATCAACAGTACTCATTGCCGCGGCAATAATGGCAGCAAGAATGAGCCCTTTGAGTCCCACAGGCATTTGTGTAGCAATAAAATAAGGAAAAACCTGATCTCCTTTGGTAATGTTGGAAGGAAGGGAATCCTGTATCTGATAAAAATAAAATAAGGCTGTTCCGATAAAGAGAAAGCAAACCGTAAGAAACAAATAAATGATGGTCGCCAGTTTCATAGATTTTGCCGCTTCCTCATTATTCTGAACAGTAGTATATTTTTGAACATAATTCTGGTCTGCCAAAAGATTCCTAAGATTTTCAGTTAAACCATAGATGATCATCACCCATATCGTTCTTTTATCAAATGAAAAATCGGACAAACCCCAGGAAAATTTACCAGCATCGTAGGCTTGAGAAAAAAGTTCCGGAGAAGACAAAAACACCATGTTTCCTAAAAATACTACGGTGTAAATAATACCGGCAATCATTACTATCGATTGCATAACATCTGTCCAGATAACTGCCTCTACCCCACCCATGAGTGTGTATAGAATGGTGATAAAACCAATGGCTATGATGATCCATATTAAACTTCCACCAATGAATGGCTGCATAAGTAATGCCACCAAATATAGAATAACAGCCATACGACCTACCATGAATAATAAAAAGGAAAATGCTGCATATAATCTGGCCCAGGAACCAAGACGTTCCTCTAAAAAGGTATAAACGGAGATAAGATTTAATTTTCTGTATAATGGAATAATCTTAACCACTGCCAACCAACTTACCGGTATCATACAGAGGGCAAAAATTATTGGATGCCAGTCAGAGTCAAATGCTTTTCCTGGTGTGGCGATGTAAGAAATACTGCTGGTATAGGCACTCATCACAGCCAATCCTGCTGCCCAACCTGGTATTTTCCCATTTGCCGTCATAAACTGACCAGCCGTTTTCATTTTTCTGGCAAAATAAAAACCCATACCCAATAAAATAATGCTGTATAAAGCAAGAATAAGGTAGTCAAAAAAAGCTAAATTGCCCATTATTAATATTTTAATAAAACTATTTTTTTAAGAATGGATATTTATCCTCTAAATACTTCATGGAAGATTCCAGCTTTTTTAATCCCTCATTTGCCATTGGAAAAAGAGGCGGCATAGCCTTATTTTGGCAAATGCCTTTCAAAGCGAGGGCTGCCTTTATCCCTTTCATAAATCCGTCAAAATACACCGCTCTGTCCAGCTCCTTCACTATTTGTTGAAATTCCATTACTTTAATCAAATCTCCTTGTTGAAAGTTTTCAAATAACCCGACAAAAAGCTGTGGATAAAGATTGGCTCCTCCGCTGACACCTCCATTTCCACCAACAAATAAAGTTTCCGCCAACAAAATCTCAGGACCGGTAAAAAAACAAAAATCCGGATTTTCAACACTGCCCATCAGGTTATTCAGATAACTCATGTCTCCCGAACTATCCTTGATACCTATTATTTTCTCTGATAAAGAGAGTTTTTTCACTGCCTCCAATGAAAAAGATACCTTACAATGAGACGGCATGTTGTAAAGTAAGGTAGGCAGAGGCAGTTGAGGAATTAACCACTCGGAGTAGGCTAATAACTCCTGTTGGTTTATGGGTGAATAATAAGGTGGCGCAAAAACGAGCGCATCGGCACCATTATCCGCAGCATAACCAGCAATTTCCAACAATTCCTCCGGACTTGTATCGGTAACACATACAAAAACGGGTTTCCTTTCCTGAACAAAAGAAGTGGTATGCTTAATGATTTCCTTCCTGATTCTATGGCTTAAATTAGGACCTTCCCCTGTGGTTCCCAAAATAAAAATTCCGTGCACCTGATGTTCAATAAGCCTGTTTAAAACAAGTTCCAGTCCATCAATATCTAAAATGTTTGTGTCAAGCAATGGTGACACTACCGGTGGAATAATTCCAAAAAGTTTTTTTGGCAACATAAAACGGTAAACTAATTAATTTTTAATTCCGCAAATCGAATTTTTCTTCTTTTCCAGGTATAGGTCACTTTTAATTGACCATCTTTACCTAAAATCATGGCAGGGTAACTAAATTCTCCTGAGTTTTCATCCTCTAAATGGAGCATTGAATCCCAATTTTTCCCATCATTAGAAAAGGCAACGGCTAGTTTAGCCCTATCATTCGGCCCTTTTTCCGTAGGATTATAAATCAAATAATGTCCAACATTAGGTATGGAAACGGCATCTATGCCTGCACTTGGGTTAGGTAATGATGTTTCTGCCGTTTTAGACCAGGTTTTACCTCCATCGACAGACCATGATTCAATAATTTTATTTTGCTTGCTCCGACATAAAATTTGAAGCGTATTTGGATCATTATGAACTAACAAAGTAGGTTGAATAATATCATACGCTGAATTATCATCGACGGCTATTCTATTCCAGGTATTTGCCTTTGGATTAAAAAGCTCAAAATGAACTGACCATTTTCCCTCCGGAATTTCCAGACTGGAAGGGCAAAGAATATTCCCATCAGGTAATTCAATGGGTTTTGCTCGAATTGGTCCAAAAAATCCGTCGGGAAGTTTGATGGGCTTCGACCAGGTCAAACCATTGTCTTTAGAATGAATACTCTCTCCCCACCAGGTAGTTGGAGAGGGACCTACCTTGTAAAAAAGATATAAGATGCCAGACGAATGATTAAATAATACGGGATTCCAGCATGGATATCTCAATTCATCATTTTGAATACCCGTGGCAACTTCCCTGATTTCTCCCCATTTTCCTTTAGAAAATTCCGCAAGCCATATAGTGACATCCGGATTTTTTTCCCTGGTCCCTCCAAACCAGGTAGCTAATATTTTATCGTCTTTTACCTCTACCAAACTTGAAGCATGACATTCCTTAAAGGGAGCTTCCTCATAAATAAAAGAACTTGATATTAGAGAAAGTGAATGATTTATTTTTTGTGCAGAAAGAAAGGTTTCCATCAAAAGGAACAGGCAAAGTGGCAAGCACCATTTTAATTTATTCATTGTTATGTCGGTTTTAGGTAAAATTGAAATTAGTAAATAATATCTAAATAAAAGAATGTATGCTTATTTTTTTGGTGACCTGATGGGTAACAAGATAAAAAAACCGATGACAGCTGGTATAAACAAATTAAAAATAAATAACATATAACTTGCAGTCATTGCTGTTATGGGAGCAACGCCCCAAATACCCCAGACCAATACAGATGTTTCTCCCCGAACGATTAAGCTATATATAGGTGGAAGGGGAATAATGGTTTGAAAAAGATATAAACTAGCGAGCCCTACGTACATAGAAAAAAGTGGCAGATGTACCCCCCATAAGTTAAGTACCAAATAGTATTGGAAGCTAAAAACCAGATAACGCACTCCAGCATAAAACAAGCCTTTAAAGAAAGTTGCGTAAGTTATATTACTGAGTGATATAAATTTCTCCTCCCATGAAGTAGTCCATTGCCAACGCTTGGATAACCTCGCGAAAAATTGAAAAATAGGTGGATAAATAAAAAGGAAAACAAAACAAAGGATTAACCAGAATACAACTGCATATATTGGAAAATGAGTCTGTTGAGCACTATGTTTCGCTAATAATGGAAATAAAAAAACTAAAGCAGGAATACCAAAAAGCAAAAGGATAAAAAACTGACAAAAATTGCCCATAAAGGTTGCTAAAACGGTTTCTTCCCGCATTTCTGTAGGAGAAACTAAGCCTCTTCCTATAAAATCTCCCATCCTATTGGGTGTTAAAATAGCACAACTGACCCCCGCAAAAATAATCTTCAACATTACAGGGTAACTGGGTTTTTTATCTTTTGATAGAAATACACGCCACTTTAAACCTTCTAAAAACCAATTGAACGGAATGAGTAATATAGTAATACAAAATAAAGGAAGCGACCAGGTATTTAGTGCTGGAAAATCTTTTATCGATTGCCAAAAATTTTCATCTGCATAAAACTTCAGAATAAAAGAAAGACTCAGAATGATAAAAATCCACCTGGCATATTTATGATTCATCGATTAGTCATTAATAGAAAGGCATCACCCAAAAATTCTATAATATGGCTAGCCACCAAAGCCTCTTGCCCATGCCTTTTTGAGGCAATATCGCCTGACTTTCCATGCAACCAAACCCCTAATAATGCAGCATCTTTTGAGACATAACCCTGCGCCAATAAACTAGTAATAATACCTGTTAAAACATCACCACTACCCCCGGTAGCCATGCCGGCATTGCCAGTAGTATTAAACCAAACCTCCCCTTCTGACGTGGCAATGAGCGTGTGATGTCCTTTTAAAACCACAATACAAGACAACTCTTTTGCCTTTTCAATGGCCTTAAGTATTCTTTCCTGACTATTCTGACATAAGCCAAATAACCTGTCAAATTCCTTCGGATGAGGCGTTAAAATAGAATTTTTAGGAATACAATGCCATTTTTCTTCATGAGCTATAGCATTTAACGCATCGGCGTCTAAAACCAGCGGACATTGTATAACTAAAAGTTGATTTAAAAGCCATTGCCTGGTCTTTTTCTCTGTGCCTATTCCCGGACCGATACCCACCGCCTGATAATTAGAATAATTAGGCATAATTGTGGCTAATTTATTCTTTTTTTGGTCAGAAGTAACCATGGCTTCCGGAAGTCCTACTTGTAGAATAAGGTAAGCGCATTGAGGTACGCCCACGGTAAGTAGTCCGACACCGCTATGCATACAGGCCTTTGCAGCAAGTAATGCGGCGCCTGTTTTACCATAACTGCCCGCAAGTAAAAGGGCGTGCCCGAAGGTACCTTTATGTGAAAATCTTTGCCTTGGTTTATATATTTTTTCAACTAACTCTTGATTAATAAGGCTGATCTCAGGAACTACCTGGTGCAAAAAACCCGCAGATAAACCAATATCCAACAGATGAATTTCTCCTATGAATTTTTCATTTTCAGGAAAATAAAAAGCAAGTTTAGTGGACTGAAAACTTAATGTATGGGAAGCCTGAATTATGGGAACACCTATTTCCAATGTATCAGACATTAAGCCTGATGGCAGGTCAATAGAGATAATTTCCTTTGCATGTTCATTCAGATAATTAATTAACAGGGCGTTGATGCCCTCCAGAGGTCTGTTTAATCCAGAACCAAATAAAGCATCGATAACCACGCTATTTGAAACCAA
>BJGN01000093.1 GCA_014190515.1 Bacteroidota bacterium | reverse complement strand
TCAGATCAAAGTTTCAGGTATTGTCCTTGACAAAGATAAAGAACCTCTCATTGGGGTGAGTATCCTTGTTAAAAACACGGTGCAGGGAACGGTAACTGAAATTGATGGAAGCTATTCCTTAGCGGTTCCTGATGCCAATGCTACGTTGGTGTTTTCCTACACTGGATTTACCTCTCAGGAAATTGCTTTGGGCGGTCGCACCAAACTGGATGTAACCATGGAAACAGATCAGTTACTTTTAGATGAAGTCATCGTGGTAGGTTATGGTATTCAGAAAAAGGAGACTGTAACAGGTGCTGTATCTAGTTTAAAAGGTTCTGAACTGGTTAAATCGCCAGCAATGAACGTGTCTAACTCCATTGCTGGTCGTATGGCAGGGGTCGTAGCGGTGAACAGAAGTGGCGAACCAGGTTATGATGGATCTGGCATTCGTATTCGTGGTTCCAATACCTTAAATAACAACGATGCCCTTATCGTTATCGATGGAATTCCTGCCAGAGCGGGAGGTCTGGACAGACTTAATCCAAATGATATCGAAAAAATTTCCGTGTTAAAAGATGCCTCGGCTGCTATTTATGGCGCGCGTGCGGCAAATGGTGTTATTCTTATTACTACGAAAAGAGGAAAAGTTGGTAAACCTGAATTAAGCTATTCTTTTAATCAAGGTTATTCCCAACCAACGCAACTTCCAAAATTGGCCGATGCCGCTCAATACACTGAGATGTTAAATGATCTCGATATTTACGGTTTACCCGCCAGTGAATGGTCAGCAGCTACAGCTGCTTATAAGTCAACGGGTTCTTATACCCGTCCTAATGGTCAGATTAGAAAAGCGCCTTTCCAGCCAAGTGATTTCCAAAAGTATAAGGATGGTTCCAGTCCATGGACGCACCCAAATACAGACTGGTATGCAGAAACCTTGAAAAAATGGTCTCCACAACAGCGCCATAATCTTCAAATGACAGGCGGTTCCGAGAATTTGAAATATTTGGCTTCTTTAGGCTTCCAGGATCAGGACGGAAACTACATAAACTCTGCAACAGGATATAAGCAGTACGATTTACGTCTTAATCTCGATGCCAAAATTAATGAATTCATTAATGTTAATATAGGTATGCTTGGTCGTCAGGAAAATCGTTTCTTCCCGACAAAAGGAGCTGGTGCTATCTTTAGAATGTTGATGAGAGGTAAACCACAACAACCTGCTTACTGGCCTGATGGTCGTCCAGGACCAGATATTGAGAATGGTGAGAATCCAGTAGTCATCACTACTAATGCAACAGGGTATGATGATGATAAAAGAGATTACATACAAACGAATGGTCAGTTAGACATTAAAATTCCTGGTATTAAAGGATTAGTGTTTACCGGTAACGCAGCGATCGATAAATTGAATCAGAACAACAAACGTTGGGAAACACCCTGGACACTTTATGAAAGAGGAACAGGGTTTGCCGCCGATGGTGTCACACCAAATCTTGTTGCCGCAAGAAGAGGTCCTGCTGAACCAAGACTTACTATGGGAAATACTACACAGCTAAATATTTTATTGGGCGGTGTATTGAATTATGACCGTACCTTTGGAGACCATAAAGTGACCGTACTTGCTGGTTCAAATAGAGAAACTATTGATGCGAGTAACTTCAATGCCTTTCGCAGATATTTCATTTCTCCTGCTTTAGATCAATTATTCGCAGGGGGTGATCTAGAAAAAAATAATGGTGGCGTAGCATCTAAAAGAGCACGTTTGAATTATTTTGGTCGTGCAGCTTACAATTATAAAGAGAAATATTTACTTGAAGTTTTGTGGCGTTATGATGGCTCTGATATTTTTCCAGAAGAAACCAGATACGGCTTTTTCCCAGGGGTAATGGCAGGATGGGTCATTTCAAAGGAGAATTTTATGCAGTCTATTCCTGCTGTTAATTATTTGAAACTAAGAGGTTCTTTGGGCCAAATGGGTAACGATCAAATTGCTACTTATCAGTATTTATCAACTTATGGTTTCAGAAGTTATATCCTCGGAAATGTTGAGACAAAAACTTTATTTGAAGCAAGAATCCCTAATCCGAATATTACCTGGGAGGTGGCAACTAATGCTAACATAGGTATTGAAGGTGCATTATTCAATGACAAAATCACTTTTGAATTTGATTATTTCAATAACAGACGTACCAATATTCTTTGGGTGAAAAATGCTTCAGTTCCTCAATCAACAGGTCTGACTTTGCCAGCTCAAAATATTGGTGAGGTAGAAAACAAAGGTTTTGATGCCTTGATAGGCTATCGCACCAGTGTTGGCGATTTTAATTTTAATGTGAGCGTTAATGGCGGTTACGCAAAAAATAAAATTTTGTTCTGGGACGAAGCGCCTGGTGCTCCTGAATGGCAAAGAACTACAGGAAGACCAATGTATACTATTCAAGCTTACGTTTATGATGGTGTATTTAAAGATCAGGCAGAAATTAATGCTGAGAAAATTAGCTATAGCTCTATCGTAAATACCCTTCGCCCTGGTGATATGAAGTACCAGGATTATAACGGGGACGGTAAAATTACTCCAGATGATCAGGTTCGTACGGATTTCAATAATATTCCTACCTTTCAGGGTGGAGTTAGTGTCATTGCAAGTTATAAAGGATTTGATCTTAATATATTACTTCAAGGTTCTGCTGGGGCAAAACAATATGTAAGCCCGGGTGAAATGGGTAATATTGGTAACTATTTGCTTGAAATGTATAATGATCGCTGGACGGTGGAAAATCCAAGCAGCGTTCATCCACGTATCGCCAATAGAAGTGACCAATATTTCTCCGCTAATAACACTTATTGGTTTAGAAGCACTGATTACATCAGATTAAAAAACCTGGAAGTGGGCTACACCTTGCCAGAAAATTTATTTAAAAAAGCTGGGATGACGAGCATGAGAATATACTTCAATGGATTGAACTTATTCACTATTAGTGATTTCAATACTTTTGATCCAGAATCTAGCAGTGCAACTGGTCAATATTATCCTCAGCAGAGAATTGTTAATGCAGGTTTAACCGTTACATTCTAATGATTATAAAAATGAAAAAAATGAAAAAAATTGTTTTTTGTCTTTTATCTCTGGTTGTTTTTGGATGTAATGACGATTTTGTCAATACAAAACCCTTAGATCAGTTGGGTGAATCAACGGTCTGGACAGACGCTGCCCTGGCTGAAGCCTTTGTTTCTGAAATTTATGCAGGTTTTGGAAACGGCGGTTTTGATGAGCAAATGAATGCTTCCTTAACAGATGAAACCATTTTTACTCACCCGGGTAGAAATATTACCACTATTACTGAATCTCGTTCTAATCCGGCAGATCCGGGTTGGATCAATGGTACCCTAAGTTGGGGTAATATGTTTTTAAGAATTAGAGCTTGTAATTTAGCTTTGAGCAATCTGGAAGCGCCTAAATTTACAAATCCAGCGCTTGTTGACAGGATGAAAGGTGAGGTTAAATTTTTACGTGCCTATTATTATCATCAGTTGATAAGGTATTTTGGTGGTGTTCCAATTATCGACAAACCTTTTACCTTGAATGATTCCGATTTCCTTTCCCCAAGAAATACCTGGGAGGAATGTGTGAATTTTATTGTTAAAAATTGTGATGAAGCGGCTGCTTTACTCGATGGTAAATCTATGGTAGCTGGTCGTGCCAATAAAGCAGCAGCACTTGCCTTGAAAGCTCGTGTACTAATCTATGCAGCGAGTGATCTTCATGATATGCCAACGGCAAAATCAAAATCTTCTGTGTTGGCTAGTTATGCAAAACCTGAATTAGTAGGTTATGTAAGCGGCGATCGTAAAGCGCGTTGGGAAAAAGCGAGAGATGCTGCTAAAGCAGTATTAGATCTTCCTGGATATGGCTATGCATTGAATTTTACAAATCCAGTTTCCTCAGCGGACGGTACTGCAAATTATATGAATGCCTCCTTAGCAAGAAATGGAGGTGAAAAGGAAATTCTGATTGGCAGATATTTTATCAATGCTAAACAAGAAAATGGCGGACGACAAGGTCTATTCAACGGCCCAAATGGTTATCATAACTGGGCAGGAAATACACCCGTACAATTAATGATAGATGATTATGAAATGATGGATGGATCAAAATTCGATTGGAATAAAACGGAACATGCTTCTGCTCCTTATACCAACAGAGATCCACGTTTCTATGCCTCTATCTTATATGAAGGTGCTCCATGGAAACCACGTACTTCTGATGTTGCTTCTAAAGATCCGGCAAACCAAATTCAAACTGGCCAGTATATTCTGGCAAATGGTACCACTATTTTTGGTTTGGATACGCGTAAAAGCTCTGTTGAAGATTGGAATGGAAGCTATACAGGATACTATATCCGCAAATTCGTAGATCCAAATCCGGCAATCATCGATCAGAATACCTGGCAGCAAGTTCCATGGCCTATTTTACGCTATACGGAAATGGTATTCAATTATGCGGAATCTTTGATTGAATTGGGTGACCATGCAACTGCGTTGCTTTGGTTAAATAAAATTCGCTTCCGTTCCGGAATGCCTGCTTTAACAGAAACAGGAGATGCCCTTAAACAAAGGTTCCGCAATGAAAAGCGAGTGGAAATGTATCTGGAAGAGCAACGCTACCACGATACCCGTCGCTGGATGATCGCACCTACTACGCTTGGAAGAAAGGCCAATGGTATAAATATTACCGGCGTAGCAAAAGCTGGGGCTACGATTCCAAATCCTTATCGTTTCGATCCAAACGCTTTCTCATATTCCTACAAGGTATTTGAAATAGATCCGGGTAAGGAAAATAGAGCCTGGTTAGACAAAATGTACTACCTGCCTATACATAGAGATGAAATGAATAGAAACAATAAGTTAGTTCAAAATCCTGGATATTAATTATCCTGATTAGTCTGACTACTTGAATTTTTTAAGGGACACTTCGCGAATCGTCGTTGTGTCCCTTCTTTTTACCTGATATTTATCTTATTTTGCGTATTATTTACTCTTTCCCCTTTGAGAATGATTACCCTATGAAAAATAGACTCATCCCATTTATTTTTTTATCTCTCTTTCTTTTGCATTGTACAAAAGATACCGAAAAGTCAGTTTCGTCTTCCTTTAAACTCTTTTCTCCTGTTAACTCGGATATTTCTGGTATAGACTTTCAAAATGTGATTCAAGAGGGATTGAATACCAACGTGTTAATGTATGAATATTTTTATAATGGCGGAGGTGTTGCAGTGGGTGACGTAAATAATGATGGTCTGGACGATCTTTATTTTACCAGTAATATGCAGAGCAATAAGCTATATTTGAATAAAGGAAATCTTGCGTTTCAGGACATTACCTCCTCTGCCGGAGTATCGGGTAGGGAGGGCCCATGGAAAACGGGAACGACCATGGTGGATATTAATGGCGATGGGTGGCTCGATATTTATGTTTGTTATTCGGGAAATCTGTCTCCTGAGAAAAGGGCCAATCAGTTGTTTGTTAATCAAGGTGTTTCTCCTTCAGGGGAAGTGACTTTTCTTGAGATGGCAGCTGTTTATGGTCTCAATAGTTTTGGAACGAGTACCCAAGCCTCGTTTTTTGATGTCGATAAGGACGGGGATTTGGATATGTTTCTGTTGAACCATAATCCGCAGTCCTTACCTGTCCTCGATGAAGCGTCTACCGCAGATATCCTTAAAACGGAAGACCCAAATAATGGAGCCAGGTTATTCAGACAGGACATGTTGCCAAATAAGCAACCCTTTTTTAAGGATATTACTATGCAGGCTGGTATTCAAAGTGCTGCCTTATCCTACGGATTAGGTGCTGCTATTGCCGATTATAATGGGGATGGCTGGTTAGATATTTATGTGTCAAATGATTACGCTATTCCCGATTTTTTATACATCAATAATCAAAAAGGGGGTTTTACTAATGAAATTCAGGATATGATGGGCCATACTTCTCATTTTTCAATGGGAAGTGATGCCGCTGATATAAATAATGATGGCTTAATGGATGTTTTTACCCTCGATATGCTTCCGGAATCCAATGAAAGACAGAAATTATTGATGGCGCCAGATAATTATGAGAAATTTGACTTTAATGTTAAAGTGGGCTTTGGACATCAATACATGAGGAATATGTTACATGTGAATCAAGGGGAAATAAATGGGGAAATAGCGTTTTCGGAAATGGGGCAGTTAGCAGGTATTTCTAATACAGACTGGAGTTGGGCATCGCTTTTTGCCGATTATGATAATGACGGCCACAAAGATTTATTCGTTTCTAATGGTTATTTAAGGGATTATACCAATCTAGATTTCCTGAAATACATGGGCGACTATATTCAAAATAATCAAGGGAACATTCAACGGCAGAATATTCTGGAATTGGTGCAAAAAATTCCTTCCTCTAATGTGACAAATTATATATTTAAAAATGAGGGTCGTCTGTCTTTTACCAATAAAACCAGCGAATGGGGGTTAGATCAACCTTTCAATAGCAATGGGGCAGCTTATTCCGATCTCGATAATGATGGCGATCTTGACTTGATTATAAATAATATAAATGCGCCGGCATCCATTTATCAAAATAATACGGATGTTAAGAAAAATCGTTTTTTAAAGGTTAAGTTAGTGGGAGAAGGGCTAAATTTAAATGGATTGGGGGCTAAGGTTACCATTTATCATGGAGATAAATTGCAGTTTGCAGAGCAAATGCCTACAAGGGGTTATCAATCGAGTGTTTCTCCCATATTGCATTTTGGCCTAGGGGAAAAAGCAAAAATTGATAGCTTAAAGATTCAATGGTTGAGCGGAAAATTTGAAATATTGCGCGATATTAACGAAAATCAACTTATAACTATTTCCGAAAAATCAGCGTCTCCTGCATTGACGTCCAAACAAATAAAGTCAGGTACGATTTTCGCCTTAGCAAAATCTACCCTGAATATGCCCTTATCTTCTGCTACTTTTAATGATTTTAAAAGGCAACCCTTGTTAACCAATCAGTTATCAGTGGTTGGACCTTGTATGGCGAAAGGAGATTTGAACGGAGATGGACTGGAAGACCTTTATGTTGGAGGTGATGAAAGTCGTACCGCCAGGCTTTTTTTACAGCAAAAAAATGGAGGTTTTAAAGAAGTTAATCAAGCGGTTTTTGAAAAAGATAAGGGCTATTGTGATGCTGATGCCCTATTATTTGATGCTAATGGCGATGGTTACTTAGACTTGTATGTGACGAGTGGTGGATATGGAAATTTTTATTCGGGGGACCCTTTGCTGAATGACCGTTTGTATACCAACGATGGAAAGGGAAATTTACGCAAGGATAATCAATCACTTACAGGTGCAGGGGCTGCTAAAAGTTGTGTTCGGGCAGCTGACATAAATGGTGATGGAAGTCTCGATTTATTTGTTGGCAGTCGGGTAATTCCAGGTCAATATCCTATATCGGCTCCAAGTCATATTTTAATAAACGATGGGAAGGGCAAATTTACCAATCAAACCGCCTCGCTTTTTCCTGCTCTTTTAAATACAGGCATGGTTTCAGATGCTGAATGGGTAGATTTAGACGGTGACGGACAAGTTGAGTTGATATTGGTTGGGGAATTTATGCCTATCACCATTTTAGGTAAGCAAAAGGGTACGTGGAAAGATATTTCGACGGTTTATTTCGATGAAACGCAGGTTGGATTATGGAATGAATTACTGGTGGAAGATTTAAATGCAGATGGAAAACCAGATATTGTAGTGGGAAATCAGGGATTGAATACGCAAATGAAAGCCAGCGGGAAAGAACCTCTTACCCTTTATCATAAGGATTTTGACGATAACGGTTCTATTGATCCTTTCTTATGTTTTTTTATGCAGGGAAAGAGCTATCCTTTTGTTACCAGAGATGAAATGTTGGATCAGGTAAGTATGCTTCGTACCCGTTTTCCTGATTATAAAAGTTATGCTAATGCCACCATCGACGAAATATTTACCTCAGTTGAAATGAAGGGGGTTTCTATTTTAAAAGCAACGGAATTAAAAACGATGGCCTTTTTACTTGGCAAGTCAAATAAATTTGAATCTATACCTTTACCAGTGGAAGTGCAATCTTCTCCCATATTTGTCATTTCTGCCTTTGATTTTGACAAGGATGGACATAAAGACTTGTTTTTAGGAGGAAATCAGTATCAATCCAGATTGAAATTTGGACGAAATGATGCTAATTATGGACTTTTATTGAAAGGAAATGGAAAAGGTAATTTTCAAATGATACCACAAAATCAAACGGGATTAAAATTACAGGGTGATTTGCGTAGTGCGTTAAAGGTAGGTAATTCCTGGATTTTTGGCCTACACAACAAAAATTTGGTATCTTATAACTTGAAGGAATGAAAAAGTTATTGATTTTTTCGTCTTTGTTTTTCTGTTTGGCATGTACCAAAAAGGAAAGCTTGGTTATTGAACTAAATCCAACGGATGTGGAGATGGTTATTCAACAAATGACCGATGTTATGATTCACGACCTGACGAATCCTCCACTGGCGGCTCGATTTTTTGCTTATTCCTGCTTAGCGGCAAATGAAGTCATAGCGCTACACGATACCATCATTATGTCAATGTACGGAAAATTGAATGAGTTTCCCAACATTAAAATTCCAAAGGGAGGAACTGAAATAAACAAAGATATTGCTGCTTTATTAGCCATGTATGAAACGGCGAAAGTACTTCAACCTTCTGGAAAATTAATGGGTGATTTTGAAGATAAATGGATTGATTCCCTGCTAAAAAAGGGCGTTTCAAAAGAAGTGATGGATCAATCGCACGCTTTTGCGAAAGAAGTGAGTCTTCAGATAGTAAAGTATGCAAAAGCAGATAAGTACAAAAAGATAAGCGCATTACCCCGATATACGCCTAAAAAAGAGGAGGGAACCTGGTATCCCACACCGCCTGGATATTTTCCACCTGTAGAGCCACATTTTAATACCATCAGGTCGTTCACTTTAGAAAGGGCGGATCAATTTAGACCCGAGCCGCCTATTCCATTTTCAGCGGATAAAAAAGCTCCATTTTATACGTTGATGAACGAAATTAGGGAGCTCAACTTAGACGATGAAAAAAAGGAAATTGCTGCATTCTGGGATTGTAACCCATTTGCCCTGTTTGATAATGGTCACTTATTAGTGGGTATGAAGAAAATTTCACCTGGTGCTCATTGGATGGGTATTGCGAATATTGCCTGTATTCAGGCAGGGATATCCTTTTCAAGGGCCATTCAGGTAAATACGGTGCTGGCGGTGGGCTTGATGGACGGCTTCCAGAGTTGCTGGGACGAAAAATACCGGAGTAATCGAATTAGACCTGAAACAGCGATAAGGAAATATCTGGATCCAAAATGGACGCCTTTTCTTCAAACGCCTCCCTTTCCAGAATATTTGAGCGGACATTCTACCATTTCTTCTGTTTCGTCGGTCATACTTACCCATTTCTTCGGAAATGAATTTGCCTATACTGACACTGTAGAGGAGCGATACGGTTTAAAGGCCAGAACCTATTCGTCTTTTGAACAAGCGGCGGAAGAGGCGGGTATTTCCAGATTCTACGGGGGCATTCATTTTATGGATGCTATTGAAAATGGACAGATTCAGGGACATGTTGTTGGGAAACATGTGCTACAAACAGTGTTTAATTAGCGGTTGAGATGCAACTAATAATTACTTGTTTTATGCTTTTCCGTTGTAATTGATTAGATTGATTTAAATTAGCCAAACAGCACGCTGAAAATTATAAAACTTAAATCGCCCTTTAACTCTCTACATGAAAAAAATATTAACTAATCTTACGTTTTGGGTATTGACTGCCATTACTTGCGGTATTTTACTCGGACATTTTTTTCCTGAAATTGCTTTAAAGCAAGTACTTCCTGATGATCTGAAAGGTCGGTTTTTAGGTCAGGAATTGAAAATTGGTAAAACCTTAAGCGAAGCATTTGGGGGTTTTTTCATTTCTCTCGTGAAATTATTTATCAATCCGATTATATTTTTAACTATTACGCTAGGTATTGTTTCTATGGGCGACCTTAAGAAAGTCGGGAAGGTAGGCCTTAAATCGCTTATTTATTTTGAGGTAGTAACCACCGCTGCGCTAATTATAGGTATTGTTGTGGCCAATATCATTCAACCAGGAAAAGGTGTTGTAACTGCGGCCACTGCATCAAAAGATATTGATGCTTTCAAAGAAAAAGCGGAAGATTTCAATTGGTGGCAATTTTTTATGGATAATTCTACTTTACAAGTCCTTGTCATTGCTATTCTCTTTGGGGTATTGCTCAGTAAGATTTCCAGCGCGACAAAACTGATTTCTTACCTGAGTATTGCTTCAAAATATGTCTTTAAAGGTCTTCACAGAGTCATGTTGCTCGCGCCTATAGGTGCCTTTGGTGGAATGGCTTTTACCATTGGAAAATATGGAGTGGCTGCGCTATTGCCATTAGGTAAGTTAATGTTGACAGTGTATGTTACTATGGCTATATTTATTTTTGCCATATTCGGGCTTATCCTGAAACAATATAAAGTTCAATTATGGAAATTCCTTACCTATATCAGAGAAGAATTATTGATCGTTTTGGGAACTTCCTCCTCTGAAGCTGGCTTGCCAAATCTAATGGAAAAATTGGAAAAAATGGGCTGCTCAAAATCTGTCGTTGGATTAGTAGTTCCCACGGGATATTCCTTTAATTTGGATGGAACTACTATTTATTTATCTATGGCGGTCATTTTTCTTGCTCAAATCTACGGTGTTCATCTTACTTATAGCCAAATGCTAACCATTATTGGCATTTTAATGGTTACTTCAAAAGGTGCAGCTGGCGTAACAGGAAGTGGATTTATCGTGCTTGCATCCACATTGACAGCTATGAACGGGGTAATCCCCATTGAGGGTCTTGCCCTTTTATTAGGAGTGGACCGATTCATGTCAGAAGCGCGCGCTATCACCAATTTTATTGGAAATGGAGTGGCCACTATCTGGATTGCCAATAATGAAGGGGAGTTTGACCGAAAGAAAATGGATTATGCCTTTGGACACATTGAGGAAACAGAAGACATTTTTACCGATAATTTGGATAAATCGTAGAGGCGATGCACGCATCGTCCTCTTTTCGAAAGTTTCAATGGAATAATCACGGGGTTTCATCGTTTTGAATCACGGATTTACAGGATTATAGGATTTCACGGTTAATAGATTACGTCTTTGGCATGGGATTAAAGTTTATTTATGGTTTGATACTGTCGCCTGGGTTTTGAATCAGGATTTACAGGATTATAGGATTTCACGGTTTAATATGGTGGATAATGGAAATATATCCCTGGCTAAATATTTCGCCGCTGCGATTATCGCATCGGCGAAAAGAATAAATGGGTATTTCCTTTAATTTCATGCTTCAGCGCCCGTTATCCAAAAACACAGACGATTCCAATCATCCGTGTAATCCAATAATCCTTAAAATCCGTGATTCAAAACCATAATACAGGATAAACCCCGATTATCCTAAAGTTTAAATGGATACGAAATGTAAAAATGATGCTAATACAGTAGCGCCGGTTATCCAA
>BJGN01000092.1 GCA_014190515.1 Bacteroidota bacterium | reverse complement strand
GAATAACTGGTGTCACAAGAAATAGGATTATCCCAAACTTTTAGCCGTAGAAAAATGGTTCCAGTCGAATCGGGAACCCAACGTAATCTTTCCCCTGATGCACCATTGATAACATTCCAACGATTACCATCTTTACTCCATTGCCACTGAAGACCTTGAGTACCTGTTATACCTGTTATATTTGCTTCTCGTATTAGCGTATCGCCTTTACATAAAACATTATTTCCAGTCCTTATAGTAGCTATAATTCCCGCCTTTGGAACTAATTTTAATACATTTGAAAAGCTTGAATCACAACCAGAAACACTACTCTTATAGATAAATCTAAAATACTTTGGCGTATTTTGATTCCAGGTTAAGCTGTAATTAAACGAATTGTTGCCAATGGTTTTCCAGGAAATAGAATCATTTGATTCTTGCCATATAGATGAAAACGGCTCTGTCTCAGGTTGTAAGGTATTAGCTGCCAATATTACAGACGCTCCGGAACAAGGATTCAATGTACTTGCGCCAATGCGTACAATGGTATTTCCTTTTTTACGAACCAATACACTGTCAGTAAAAAAGGGAGAACAACCTATTCCAGCATTTAAGTACTTTAATCTATAATAAACCGCTCCGTTTATGGTATCATTTCCATTATACGACAAAGACGTCGCACCGGGTAAATCTGTCCAATCGGAAAAATCTTTTCTTTGCTGCCATTGAAAATCCGGGCGGCCAACCCCTAATCTATTTATCGTCGGCGTTAGATTAAAAGGACTGCCAAAACACAAATTAATTTCTCTGTACGGTAATGCAACTATAGATGTTTCACCGACATTCCATTTTATTTCATTGGAAAATAGTCTATTACAAGTTATTCCCTTAATCTCCATCGAAACACGGAATGCATAATTCCCTAATCCATCCGCTGTGTAAAGTATAGAGGTATCTCTGGTTTCCGATAATAATTGCCAAACCCCTGTATCCTTTTTAATCTCATATTTGTACGTAATATCATCAGGTAAATTGGTTAGACTTTTCAGCACTAAGGTCATTTTACTTGCACCACCTAAACAAAGCTTATCAGCTGGAGAAGTTAAAACCAGGGAAATCAAATTGGATGTATCAGATTCTAACAGGCCAGTATTTGAAAAAATGGAGTCACAATTTGCATAATTTGAAGGTAAGAATCTTACTCTGATATAAGATTTTCCTGTTGCAGGCGCCGGGTAGGTTAAAACCTCCGTATTAAATCCAGGCACATTATTCCAAGTATTTCCATTGGCACTTTGTTGCCAGATATAAACACCTGGCAGATTTGGTGTCGCAGTAGCTGTTAAACTAATACTTTCTCCGGGGCATAATTTTGAGGAAGGGAAAAGCACGGCAACGGAAGGAATTGTATCTACCCTTACAGGTAATTCATTGGATATCAGCTCTGGACAAGAAGCTAATTTCCTTTTATACTTTAGTCTGAAGGTATAAAAACCTTTATTTAGATTATTATTGTTGTAGGCCGATAAGTTGGCACCGGGTATATTATCCCATATTTGAGTCTGCCTGTTCAATTGTTGCCATTGATAATCAAATCCAATATTCCCTGCCGTTGGAGCAATAGAAATGATTTGAAGCGGTTTGCCCTGGCAGATTAAAGAATCGTTAGCAACCACATTTACTAAAGTACTATCTAAAATATCAACTTTGAATGCTGATGAAATAGCTGTTTGGCAGGCTGAAGGTCCATCAACACTAACTCTAAGTTGATAGAATGATGACGTAGGTTCTTTTCCCGAAAGAACGAGATTTGTTCCTGACGCTGCAGGCAAACTGTCCCAGGCGATACCATTTACACTTTTAAACCACTGTCTTCGGAGCAATGTAGATGTCCACGGTGCGAACAATTTTTCTTTTAAGGTAACGGCATTTCCTAAACAGATGGTCGTTGAATCCGTTGTTTCTATGGACACCTGGGGTTGAATAATAACTCTTACCGTAGCAGGTGCAGAAGTGATTAATGGACAATCGGATCCTGGTGCACTGAGTTGAAAACGATAGGTAAAATCACCACCTGGCTGAGAAATAAAAGAATAAGTACTATCAATGCCTGTAGATACGGTATTCCAGGTGAGACTGTCTATCCTGGATTGCCATACATATTGTAGATTATACCTTCCTACATTTTGGGTATTCGCATTAAAATTTACCTTCGCATTTTCACAAAAAACAGTATTATTTACACCGATGGAGGCTGTAGGACATTCAGCTGCAATAAATTTCTCCTGATTGACGGCTATTTTAATTAGTTTTCCAGCACCTGCCAAAAATAGGGTATCGTTTCTATTTAATGGGCCATTATAAATAGATGAGACTAATTCTATCTGCGTGGCACCAATTCCAGTATTTTGACTTAAGGTTAACCAACTACTATTTTTTGAAATATTCCATTCTGCATTTCCAGTAATATTGAGGATTCTTTTTCCTCCCGCTGCTTTAAAATTAAAAACCAGCGAGGATGCGTCTAATGTAAAATCTGTGGCATCACAATTTGTAAGACAGGAAGCCTGGGCAATTGTATTTCGAATAACATTTCCAGGCTGAACCCCAAAACCAAGAGAAAAATTAACCCCTACTCTTCTCAGGTGACAATACGACATAATGGTACCTCCAGCGGCGGGTAAACCAAAACTATTACACCCACCTTCCGTTGAATAACAGCCATCGATAGCCGTATTATTGCCATTCCATACGCAGGCATGGGTATGACTTGAGCCGAGGGTATGACCCAATTCGTGCGCCATTACAAAAACACTCCATGAATAAGTAGGAAAATTTTGAAATGAGTCATCAATACTGGCAAAACTTAATCTAAAACGAGTAGGTGAACAAACTCCGCGCACCCAGGCGATACCTCCACTGGCTTTATAGGAAATCAATTGACCAATATCCCCGGTAAACGTGGTTCTTGTTGCCCCAAACTGGGTGAGCATTTCCTCTGAATCGGAACCGTTATATGGACTTGGAATATCCCAAATTTTTACTCCAGAAAGCCTTATTTGCACACCATCATTTGAATAAAGTGTACCAACCTGGTTAAAAAGACTCGTTAAAAATTGTAATGAGGGCGCTACGCCACCTTTATCTTGAAAAATATCATAATCAAGCTCATAATATACTTTTATACATTTCGGTTCCGCTCTCAGGGTACCAAAAGATTTTAATTCTTCCGCAAGATAAGGTTCTCCTTCTGCGGCGGCGCATGCATAAGTCTTTCTTATAGGCAAAGATGACACAGGATAAAGAACATGGTTAACAAAAGCCCCTACTGAAACATGGGTATTAGGGTTCATTTGAAAATTTCCCCGCTCTGGAAAACTTACAAAACCAGTTATCCCATTGTCAAAAATACTCATCGAAACCAGGCTACCCTTATGCCCTTTCACGGTACCTCGATAATGGACACCGTCAGACGGCAAACTTATTTTTTTACCCGAGGCCGTTTCTATACTGGCTAAATTATCCCATATTTTTTCCTTTTCTAAAGCTAAAACCCAATTAGATTCATTTTCCAACGGGATAATCAAATCCCATCTATCAGGCTGATTTGCGAGTATTTTTCTGATGCTATTCCTGGAAGTGGTAAATAAAGATTTGTTTACTAAACTATCAAGCAATGAGTCAGACGATCTAAGATCAGATTGTAAGGGTATAAAGAAAGTCTCCTGCGCCTTTACTACCATCGACAGCGATACCAATAAAAAGACCATTATTACCTTAATACTCAGTAAATAGGCAGAAAAAAACGTTAAGAAAGATTTGTTTATCATCCGTTTAAATTTTCATGCTGAAATATAGTAATTTCAAACACAACATTATTAATCTTAATTTTTTGAATGCAATTATCATGCCTTTCTTAAAAAATAATGAAATCTGGTAAAAAAAATGATTTGCCTAATTTTAAGCCTTAAATTTGTAAAAAACAAATATCATTTCAACGCCATTAGAAATATTATCAAAATATTGGGGGTACCAAAAATTCCGACCTTTACAAGCAGAGATAATTTCTGCCGTTTTGGAGGGTAAAGATACCCTTGCTTTGTTACCAACAGGTGGAGGAAAATCGGTGTGTTATCAGGTTCCCGCCCTTTGTAAAGAAGGTATCTGTCTGGTAATTAGCCCTTTAATTGCTCTCATGAAAGACCAGGTGCAACAACTGGTGAAGCGAAATATTTCAGCCGTTGCCCTATATTCCGGACTCAGACAAAATGAGATGGACAGATTATTGGATAATTGCACTTATGGTCAGGTAAAATTTCTTTATATATCACCCGAAAGACTTTTTACAGAACAATTTTTAATCAGATTATTGCAATTGCCTCTAACCCTCATTGCGGTGGACGAGGCACATTGTATATCTCAATGGGGCTATGATTTTAGGCCAGCCTATTTAAAAATCGCTGATATCAGGACCCATTTTCCCAAAGTACCCATTCTTGCATTAACTGCTACGGCTACTCCGGAAGTAGCCCAGGACATTCAACATAAGCTTGATTTTAAAAATTCTGAAGTTTTTAAAGATTCATTTACAAGAGATAATCTTTCACTGGTTGTTAGGAAAACAGAAGATAAGGAAAGGGAATGTCTGAAAATTTTACAAAAACTAAATGGTTCCGCTATTATTTATGTAAGAAACAGGAAAAAAACAAAAGATTTAGCTGCTTTTATTACCTCCAATAGAATATCAGCCGACTTTTACCATGCTGGCTTGAGTATGGAGGAAAGATCAACAAAACAAGATTTGTGGATTCAAAATAAAATAAGGGTAATGGTCACTACCAATGCTTTTGGTATGGGCATTGATAAACCGGATGTTCGATTGGTGATTCACTGGGAATTACCTGATAACCCGGAGGCATACTATCAAGAGGCTGGAAGAGCGGGTCGAGATGGTCTTAAATCTTTTGCTGTTTTACTTTTTCAGCCAAATGATAAAAATAATTTAGAAAAAATATTTGCACTAACTTATCCGGAAATTAATGTTATTAAAAAAGTATATCAGGCACTAGCCAATTATTTTCAGCTTGCGGCAGGAAGTTCTCAGGAAGAATCTCTGGATTTTGATATAATTCACTTTAGTGGTGTGTATAAATTCGATAGTCTTATCACTTTTAATTGTTTGTCTATTCTTGCCAGAGAGGGGTGGATTTATCTTTCTGAAAGTGTTTATGTTCCTGCCAGTTTCAAGATTTTAGTAAATAGAGAACAACTGTATGATTTCCAACTTAAAAATCCAAATTTAGAACCTATCCTAAGAATTTTATTGCGAACCTATCAGGGTGCTTTTCAGGACTATGTTTATGTTCATGAACGTAAACTAGGCGATTTTTTAAATATGACGATAGAAAAAATAAAACAGCAACTTCAATATCTAAGTAAGCTCCAAATATTAGCCTACAGGCCTCAAAAAGAAAAACCTCAGCTTCAATTTACAAAAGAAAGAGCTGGGCAGAATGATTTTTATATAGACGCAGATCGATATTCATTTTTAAAGAACAGAGCCAAATTTCGTATAGAATCTCAACTAAAATACGTTGAAACTCAACACTGCAGAATGAATACATTGGTTGAGTATTTTGGTGAAAAAAGACTGAACCCATGTGGAATATGTGATAATTGTCTTTCAAAAAAAGAAAAATCTCCTGAAATCAACGCTCAAATTGACCAATTGGATAATATAATTATAACCCGACTGACTGAAAATCCCTTATCGATTTCAGTTTTATCAGCCTCTTATCATGGTGTAGTTCGGGAAGCTTTACTACAAAAATTACATGAATGGTTGGACCAGGGAATCATAATAGAGAGAGAAGGATTATTATTTTTAAATAGGTAAAAGTCTATGCAAATAACCCTGCTGGTTTCCAACGATATCCAATACGATCAAAGAATGATAAGGATTGCCACATCACTTCAAAAGGAAGGCTATCTAATTATTCTTGTCGGCCGACAAAAAAAGACCAAAACAATTCCCTCCTATTCCTTTAAAACTCATCTTTTAAGTTGCTATTTTTCCACTGGCGTATTGTTTTACATTGAATTCAACCTTCGTCTTTTTCTTTATTTGTGTTCAAAGAAAAGAGAGGTGATTTATGCTGTAGATTTTGATACTTTGCCAGCAACTTTCTTATATCACCTGATTTATTCTAAACCTTTTGTATTTGATTCTCACGAATTATTCACCGAAGTACCTGAACTTCAAAACCATAAAATTAAAAAATGGATATGGGAAATGGTTGGAAAAACAGCTATTCCCTCTGCCACATTTTCTATGACTGTCAGTCAATCTCTCGCTCATTATTTATCTGTAAAATATAGTGTAAACTTTGTAACCATAAGAAATGTACCATTTAAAAAGTCCATTGATACGATAGATATAGAACAACGGAGGAAAAATAAATGGATATATTATCAGGGAATGCTGCACCAGGGAAGAGGTATTGATTTTCTGATAAAATCTATGAGAGAGCTGCCAACCTGGACCTTAATATTGGCAGGTGAGGGTGATACATCAGACGAATTAAAAACCCTAACCAAAGAATTGGGGCTCGAAAATCAGGTAATATTCAAAGGAATGATTCAACCAGAGGAATTAATTTATATAGCAAAAAATGCCTGGATAGGAATTAATATATTAGAAAACAACAGTTTAAGTTACTATTTTTCTTTAGCAAATAAAACCTTTGATTATATTCAAGCCAGATTACCTGCCATTCATATCGATTTTCCTGAATATAGAATATTGTCCACTGAAAATGAAAGTATCGCTCTTTTAGAGAAAATGGAAGTCGCAGAGTTTGTTGCTATTATTAAAAATATCTGGGAAAATGAAAACCAATATAAAAAAATGGTACATGCGGCAGAGCGGGCGGCGGAAAGTTATATTTGGGAAAAGGAAGAGAAGAAGCTTATTGCCGAATTTGCAACTTATTTCCCCCTTTTAAGGGACAATGTACAGAAATAGAGCAATCGGGTTAGATCAAAGAAAAACAAGGAAAAAATATTCCCTAAAAAAATATAATTTTTTAATAATCTGCTTTCAAATACCGGATAAAACACTGCACAAAAGGTAACTAGATTCATTCTTTCTAATAAATTATATCCACTTGTAAGTTTCGACGGAATTGTAAAACCCAATTGCTTTAATCGCCATAAGGAGGATACTGCTTCTTTACTTTTGGCAAAAAAAACCTCATTTTCTTCTAATCCCAGGTGAAAAACAGGATTGTCAATATGCTTTATGGGGATACCTGCCTGTTGAAATTTATAGCCAAGGAGGGTGTCTTCATGACCATAATTTGTAATAATATCGTGTAAAGGGAACTGTAAAAATATTGATTTTGGCACCAGGAAATTTCCTGTCATAAAGTGATTGTAAGGTTTTTTTAATCTATTTTCTACTGAAATTTCCTCCCTTGCCTTTCCGTAAAACCAACGAAAATATCGGTTGCTTTCAGGTTCTTCGTTTTCATACTTAATACCCCCGACTAAAACGGAATCTTCAGAAGCATGCTGGAGGAATTTGGCTAAGAAAAGAGTAGAAACGGGGAATACATCAGCATCCAGAAAAAGTAAATAGGGATATTTTGCTTTTTCAGCAAGCAATTCTCTGGTCATTGATCGCCCCATATTAACGGGAGATCTAAAAAATGAGATAATTTCACTATCCCACTGACCCAAAGAAGTAATGTTTGAGGCATCATCCCAAATGATAATCTCCATTTTGAAGGAAGAAAAATCATGGTGCCTCAGAAGAAAATCTACCAAAGGAGAAACATCAGTATTGAACGTCGGAATTAAAACTGAAATCACTCAGGGTAGTTTTTAATAAACATTAATTATTCCATTGCAGCGGTGATCCATCTGGTAAAAAGATTTGCAGAACCACCATCAGGAGCAAACCGGGTTTGTTTTAATAGAACCATAATTGTTCCCGTTTTAGGGTCGGCCCAATAATTGGTATTAAAATAACCACCCCATGAGAATCGACCTTTGTAACCATTTCCACGTTCCTCCCCGAGGGAAGTGATAACGCCAAAACCAAGGCTATTAAATTGTTCGCTTTTTTCAGTAGGCGTTAAGTCAGGTGTTTGATTGGCCGCAGTAAGGAGGAAAACTGAATATGGACTTAACACTCTTTTTCCATTAGCTATGCCATTATTTAGTAACATCTGGAGAAAAAGCGCATAATCACGAGCTGTACAACTCAAGCCAGCTCCACCGCTAAACCACGTTTTAGCTCCCTTTACCGGATAATCTGCATCGTAGTAAGTTCCTGTATATTTTTCCCATCCCTTTCCTGTTGAAGCAGGCTTAAGCACGGGAACTAATCTATCTGCTTTACTTTCAGGCAGATAAAAACCGGCATCTTTCATACCCAAGGGTAAAAATAAATTTTCCCTCAAAAAAACATCAAATTTTTGACCGGACCATAATTCAATCAAATATCCTAAAACATCTAATCCCATGGCATAATTATATTTTTCACCGGGCTGAGACACGAGCGGAATGGATGCCAGTTTATTAATATTTTCAGCTAAAGAAACCTTATCAGTAGTATAAAGCTCTGTTATACCAGCTTTAGCAGAAATAGCATGAAATCGTACATCGCCGGAGATTCTTCCGTATGACAAGCCGGAAGTATGCGTGAATAGCTGTCTAACAGTAATGGGTTTCATTGCCGGGACGGAGGTATAGGTAGTGTCCTTTTGATTATAGGACGATAAAACTGTCATATTTTTAAACGCTGGAATCCATTTTGAAATAGGATCATCCAGATTAAATTTGCCCTGTTCATAGAGAATCATCGCCGCTGTAGAAGTAATCGCTTTACTCATAGAAGCAATTCTAAAAATATCATCTACCTTATATGGTCGATTTGTTTTAGGGTCAGAAATGCCAAATGCCTTTTCATATACCACTTTTCCATTTCTTACCACCAAGGCAACCGCACCTGGAATCTGTTCTTTATTTATTAGTTCTTTAAAGCCGGTTTCGATACTACTTAACCTATCTTTGTTAAAGCCTAATTCACTGTTTGATAATGAATTTGGGAACAATTTCTCGTAATCAGCCGGAATTTGAGCAAAAGCTGAAAACTGAGTAATAATTAAGATAGCGGAAATAAAATTTTTCATCCTTTTAAAATTAAATTATAAAACACTAAGTTACAAAAAAAATAATTGCCATAAAACTTAGTTTATTCTAAAGTGTTTAATAGCTTTACTATCTAAAAATAGAGTGTGAGAAACGTAAGCCTTTGGGTAATCTTATTTTTATTCCTTGCAGGTAATTTTTCTACCCTCGTGTTAATGAAATTTGATATTTTATTAACGATAGAAAATACTCAGGAATTAATTGATGAAAATAAATCTTCTCAAGAACTTGATTTTGAGATAAAGAAAATATTTACAATAAATGGAATAAAAACTATTTCAGATTTTTCTATTTCCACTTTAATCAAAAATTTTAAAAGAATACCATTTTATTTTTCTGACCATATTATACCTTTATTTAGTCCCCCTCCAAACCATTAATATATTTTTCATTCATTTAGAGATGACAAATACATCGGTCATCTACATTCAATTTTTAAACCATTTTACTTAAATCTATTATTATGTTTTCAAAAATCAAATATGATTTACCTGCCAGTATAGTTGTATTTTTAGTTGCCCTTCCTTTATGTCTAGGGGTTGCATTGGCCAGTGGCGCCCCATTATTATCCGGCGTTATTTCAGGCATCATTGGCGGCATTGTCGTTGGCTCATTGAGTAGTTCTCATACGAGTGTAAGCGGACCAGCAGCTGGCCTCGCCGCGGTAGTACTTGCCTCCATCACTCAATTAGGAAATTTCGAGGTGTTTTTAATGGCTGTTTTGCTAGCTGGCATTTTCCAGTTTGTTGCTGGTATTAGTAAATTAGGATTCATTGCCAACTACATACCATCCAATGTTATCAAAGGATTATTAGCAGCTATTGGTATTATCCTGGTACTAAAACAGATTCCCCATGCTGTTGGATTTGACAGAGACCCCCAGGATGATTTCACTTTCTTACAAAGAGACGGTGAAAATACTTTTTCTGAATTGCTGAATATTTTTACCTATTTTTCATGGGGGGCCATTATTATTTCCATTTTGTCTATTTTAACTATGATATACTGGGATAAAACACCAATGAAAAAAGTTAAATTTTTTCCAGCTTCCCTATTTGTGGTAATTTTTGGTGTTTTTTTAAACTTTATTTTCGGTAAATTTTTTCCCTCTCTGTATATAGATCCTTCTCATCTTGTGAACATCCCTGCCTTTGAAGGTATAAGCTCATTGATAACTACCCCTGATTTTTCAAGTATTTCAAACTATAACGTTTGGACAGTAGCTTTGACCATAGCCATCGTAGCCAGTATAGAAACCCTATTGAATCTGGAGGCCGTTGAAAAATTAGATACTCATAAACGTCAGGCTTCACCAAACAGAGAACTTGTCGCCCAGGGCATTGGAAATACCCTATCGGGATTAATTGGCGGTATTCCTTTAACTTCAGTTATCGTTAGAAGTAGTGTTAATATCAATTCAGGGGCAGAAACTAAGTTATCGGCTATCCTACATGGTATCTTTTTGTTAGTGAGTGTTTTAGTTCTCAGTCCGATAATTAATCTGATTCCTCTTTCTTCTTTGGCAGCTATATTGATTTTAACAGGTTATAAATTAGCTAACATAGCCCTGTTCAAAAGCATGTACAAAAAAGGGTTAAGCCAGTTTGTTCCTTTTTTAGTGACTATTCTGGCTATTGTCTTTACCGATCTGTTAATTGGTGTTATTATCGGATTATTTGTCAGTATTTTCTATATATTAAAGAGTAATTTCAAAAATCCGTTTGTATTACAAAACGAGGTACTTCATTTCAACGAAACCCTCCGTTTAGAGTTACCTAACCAGGTTTCCTTTCTTAACAAAGCATCTATAAAAGATACCTTGTGGAGTGTTCCACAGGGTTCTAAGGTTATTATTGATGCTTCTAATACTGATTTTATAGATCATGATGTCATTGAGGATATTGAAGAGTTCAAAAATACTATTTCAATTGAAAAGGATATCAAGCTAAATATTATTGGTTTGAAAGACCAATACCAACTCAAGGATCATATTCAGTTTGTTAATGTACTGGATAAGGCAGCTCAGGAAAAGTTGACCCCCGATGAGGTATTAGATACCTTGAAGAAGGGAAATGCTCGCTTTTTAACAGGTGACCTCACTGAAAAGTACCTAAAACATCAGGTAAATGCGACCTCTTTTGGTCAAAATCCTTTTGCCATCATACTTAGTTGTATTGATAGCCGAACTACCACGGAACATATTTTCGACCTGGGTCTGGGAGATATTTTCAGTGTTCGTATTGCGGGTAATATACTCAATGAAGATATTCTCGGTAGCATGGAATTTGGGGTTCACAAAATTGGCGTTAAATTAGTTGTGGTTTTGGGACATACTAAGTGTGGCGCCATTGCCGGTGCATGTAGTAATGTAAAGTTGGGGAATTTAACAGGCTTGCTTGAAAAAATTAATCCGGCCATTGACAGTGAAACAACCATAGAAACAGACAGAGATGGATCTAATCCTGTTTTCGTTGACAAAGTAGCTGAACTGAATGTTCACAAAACAATGGATAGAATTAGAAGCGAAAGTAGTCTGATTGCAGAATATGAAAAAGAAGGCAAAATTAAAATTGT
>BJGN01000091.1 GCA_014190515.1 Bacteroidota bacterium | reverse complement strand
GTTATTTCTATTCCAGTCCTTTTTACCAAATCAATCAATAAAGAGTCTTTATTATTAATGAACCTATCTTACTCAATAAGATAAGGCTCAATCCTTGAATTCACTCTTTTTGTCAAACTCCAAATTTTTCCAGTCAAATGATCATTCTCATTCTCCGTAACTATCAAAACATCAATGTCACTGTCCTCAGTGGCAGTATTTGTCAAATAGCTTCCATATAAATATGCTTTATCAACGGTTATACCCTCTGATCTTAAAATAAAAATATATTTTTTCAATACCTCTACAATCTCACTTTTAGCCATTGTAATAAGTCTTTAGTTTTATATAAATATTCATTTACTTTTATAAAATCAGGTATAATGGGGTTATAATCTGGATAACGTCCTTGTAATTGATACTTCATTAAAATCCCCAAAAATATTTCAGTTTCTTCATCAAAAATAATGGAAGCTTTTTCTGATAAATAAATCAAATTGTGAGACTTTGAAGCGACCTCTCCTGAACTCTTAACAACATGGGCTTTAATCCCTTTTTCAATGACTAAATGGCAGAAAAACAAGCCATGTAAAATTCTCCGCTCTTGAATTAACAATTCAGCGGTTAATAAATCATCTTCAGCTCCATTAATCCAATACTTAATTTGTTTTTGTATTTCAATCATTACTTAAACGCTAAAGATCTAAAGTTACAAAAAACAATCCTTTAACACATTCTATTTCAATATGTTTTCATTGATTTCTCAGTTTGTCAGAAAATATTTCTTTCGGAACCTGTTGACCGTTGAGCGATCAACTGAATTCCTTATTTTAATTTGTGGTTAATTCTATCCCTTCTTCACCGCCAAAGGTGATTACTTATTTGCGTTTACCATTACATCTTCATGATTCTAACCAACCATCCTTCCCCGCTTATTGCTTGACAAAGGTGCTGGTACTTACATTTTGCCCATTTTCAATGATTAAATAATATATGCCAGTACCGAAATTGGTCATGTCAATCTTTTTTTCCAGGTAGCCAATATTCGTTTCGACCGAATTATTCGTATAACAAAGTCTTCCTTGCTGATCTACTATCTTAAACTGGAAGGGCCCTGGTTTGTATATCGTAGTTTGAATGGTCAGAAAATCAGAAACCGGATTGGGATACACATTATTTATTCCTGATTCCCGTACTTTAAATTCTTCAAACTTAGATTGAAATTGATTATCTAACCAGGCTGTTCTTAATTTAACCCAATTTTTAAGCCATACAATTTCCTCGTTGTAAGTCTTGCTGACATAAAAGTTCGGCCAGATATAACTGCCCAGGACAGGCCATTCCTTAAAATTTCTTGCTTGTGATTCTGATAATAAATTTGTCATACTATCTATATCTGACCATAATTTTTCGTTTGAATAAACTGTTTTTCTTAATGCTTTCCAACGGTCATTCAACCTTTGCACAAATAATGGATCTTCCAACATCCTTTTCCACCAAAATGGAATTAACCAGTAATCTTCCGGACAAATGCTGTTATATTCAAAAACAAATCCCTCTGGATTTCCATTTGCACAAAAATTGACATTTCCCAGCGCCAGATCAAAATCCCATATTGGCCCCATAAATAACTTACCACCTAAATCGTCTCTTTTTTTATATAAAAAAGTGCTTAACCTATAAGCATCCGGATTTTTTGTCAATTCATTTACAATCAGATAATCTATAAATGCATTTTCATCGATATATTTTCTGAATCCCTTTAACGGATCATTAAAATTAGATTGCAAAAGGGATTTTTCAAAATCGGTGACATATCCCTGAATGTATTCCTTTTGTTTTGCGTTGATATCATCGGAATCAGGATATTCATACTGATAAAAAATAGTTTGTGCTCCTTTCCTGTTGATTGGAAAATAGGGTGAATGCCAGCCCGTTCCTCCCGAACCTGTTTGTTTATCTATTTTAATGATATACCCGCCCGTCAATGCATTTCCCGTAGTTGTGGTTGCATCCAACTTACTGATATTAACCCTGTTATTATCCCGTTTTATTTTTTCTATTAGGCTAAATACCCCTTTATATGCTCCATTAATAACCACTTCACAAAATTTTGTCCTGGGAGCATAATTCCCCAAAGTTGAACCCCATTTATAAGCCAACGCATTTCTAATCAATGATTTGTCGGTATAAGGTGCATTTAAAATCCAATCTTCCTCTTTTGGTAACCCCAATAAGGAGACATTAATCCCCTCCTCAGCATCATTGTAAATCTCAAAGCCATATTGTTTCTTTGGGAACATCTGGGAACTGGAACCTCTTATTTCAATGCCTATTTTTCCAGCATAGCCTGTCGGTAAATCTGTGATGCGATTACGTTTTCCAGAACCATTGTCAATAATTTTTAATTGAGCAACAATTTTAGGTTCATCCACTATCGTTTTATTACCTGTCTCAATAATAAAAATAGGTAGATTAGACTCGGTGAAATTAACCTGAGCCTTGTAAATATTTACAATTAAAACAATAAATACTGAAACCAAAAACCACTTTTTCATTTTACACATTTAAAAACCCGTAGGTTCAATTTACTTAATCTTAATACTTTTAAAAATAATCTCACTATAATTATTCCGTTCGTACAAGATACCTATGGTGTTTTTATTCAATAGGACTAAATCTGAATAAGCACTCCAATCCCCTTTATAACCTGGTGAGGATTTATCTACGAGCATTGATTTTGGCCAGGTTATACCCTCATCATAGCTGATTTTTACCATCAGATTATCTCGTTTCAACGCATCCGCCGGATTAGAGAAAGCCAACACCGTTTTCCTCCTTTTTTCTCCAATACTTATGATTGATCCCTGACAAACAGGGTCAATTAAATCGTTATTGAAGAAAACAGTATCCCATTTTTCACCGCCATCACTGGAATAGGCTATGATCCTGTTTCGTATATCTCCAGCTTGATTTCTGATATTAAGCAACATCCTGTCTGCGCTCAACGCAGCACCTATCGCTTCATTGGAACCCTTTAATGGAATATTTTCGCTTAAATGAAAGGTTTTTCCATGATCATCTGTATAATAACCATGCGCATGATAATCTCTGAATTCATTTTGGGGTTCCCCCTGAGAATGATTTGCCGCAATAAAAATTCTTCCTTTATATTTTCCTTCTGTAAATTGAAAACCATGACCTGGCGTATTTGCATAGCTTCGCCAGTCTTCCTTAAAGTTGTAGGAAAGGTGGAATGGGCGATGTACCTGAGACGTTATGTTAACAGGATCGGTCCAGGATAATCCCATATCGAGAGAACGGATGAACCAAACCTCTCTGATGCCATGCCCCTTCCTGATTTCATTCTCATGATTATTCCCCGTATTGTAAAACAGATAAATAACCCCATTGGGATAAGCTGGGTCAAATAAATCGACCACCGGCGCAGGATTTCCCGCCTGAAGTTTATCAATATCTACCAATATTTGCAATGCAGACCAGGTCTTGCCCTGATCCATACTTTTTTTCATCACTAGATTTATATCTCCAAAATCGGCACTATTCTGAACCCTTCCTTCGGCGAAAGCCAATAGGTTACCATTTGGAAGACCTACGACAGCTGGAATTCTATATACTTTATGACCTTCTTGTCCAGATACAAATACTGGTGTAGCATCCTGGCTTTTTAAAAGCAAAGGCAATAAAAGACAAATGAACATCATGTAACGCATAACTCAATTCATTAAAAGATTAAACCTAAGGGAATGTATAGGTATTAGGGAACAAATTAGTATATTTAAAAATGCTTAAAGACTTTTTTTATGAATTCGAGAAGAAATTTTTTTAAAACGGCTGGAGCTGCTTTTCTGGCCTCTTCAATTAAGCCCTCTGAAATGTCATACCTGTTTGAAAAAAACAAATCAATGCCTCAACTTTCTGTTCAATTATATACGATTAGGGAGGAAATAAGTAAAAATCCTACCAAGGCGCTGCAACAATTAAGAGAGATTGGCTATGAATGGGTGGAAACCGCTTTTTGGCCGGAAGGTATTACTCTGGCTGAAGGTGGAAAATGGTTAAAAGATGCTGGATTGAAAGTTTCATCTGCGCATATTGAACTAACAACTGATAACCTTGAAAAACTAATGGTCGAAACGGCCGCTGCCTATAATTGTAAATATCTCATCTGGCATGGCTGGCCGGAAGACACACTTTATCAGTCTTTAGATGGTACAAAATCACTCATCGCCAGGTATAATCAAGCAGCTGAAATAGCGGAACGACATGGACTTTATTTTGGATTACACAATCACTGGTGGGAGTATATGATTAAAAATGAAGGACAATATATTTACGAAATCCTGCTCAACGAACTTAATCCATCTATTTTCTTTGAAATGGATGCCTATTGGGTAAAAGTGGCAGGCCAGGATCCGGAAAAAATAGCTAAAAAGATAGGAGAAAGATTGAAATTTATCCATGTAAAAGATGGTCCCGCCAAATGGAATGACCAATTAGCCGTTGATAATCCTGACCCAATGACGGCCGTTGGAAAAGGAACAATGGATTATTCAAAAATCCTAAAAGCTGCCAACGGGCATCCTGCCTGGTTAGTTGTTGAGATGGACAAAACGGCTGATGAAGTTTTCAAGGCGTTGAAAGAAAGCTTTGATTACATCATGAAAAACCAATGGGTTTCCTAGCTGTTTGTAACAAAAATTATGTTTGAACGAGTAGAGACTCCCCACTTAGTAACGCTATATCTAGATAAGCGTGCCTTTTGAAAGAAACAAAAAGTAAAAATGGATAATCGTTTTAAGGACATAATTAAGTTAATAAAACATTCTCGGACTAATGCCATAAAGTCTGTAAACGCTGAGTTAATAAACCTTTACTGGAATATAGGAGCTTATATTCACAAGAAAATTGAGCAATCAGAATGGGGAGACGCTATTGTAAATGAACTATCAGATTTCATAAGGCTTAACGAGCCCGAAATTAAGGGTTTCTCTGACAAGAATATTTGGAGAATGAAACAGTTTTATGAGAGCTATAAGGATTTTCAAAAATTCGCTTCAGTTTTGAGAGAAATTACCTGGACAAACAATTTGATAATTTTTTCAAGATGTAAAACAATTGAAGAAAAGGAATTTTATTTAAGTATTGCCAGGCTAGAAAATTACAGTAAACGGGAACTAGATAGACAAATATCTTCAAGCCTTTTTGAACGGACTATGATTAGCCATTCAAAACTCTCACCAGTGGTGAGAGAAAGCAATAAAGACATTATAAACGCATTCAGAGATAGCTATGTATTTGAGTTTTTAAATTTGCCCGAACCACACAATGAAAGTGACTTGAAGCAAGGTTTAATAAGTCAAATGAAAAAATTCATCCTCGAACTTGGCAAAGATTTCCTGTTTGTTGGTGAAGAATACAAGTTACAAGTTGGTAATAGCGACTTTTATATTGATCTACTTTTTTATCACCGAGCCCTTCAATGCTTAGTGGCCTTTGAACTTAAAGCTGGTAAATTCAAACCCGACCATTTAGGACAACTAAATTTTTACCTTGAAGCATTGGATAGAGACGTGAAAAAATCCAGTGAAAATCCGAGCATTGGCGTATTGTTGTGTAAGGATAAAGATATTGAAGTTGTAGAATATGCTTTAAGCAGAAGTCTTTCGCCTACAATGGTTTCAGAATATGAGACACATCTCCCTGACAAGAAAATTTTAAAGCAAAAACTACAAGAGCTATTTGAATCTGAAACAGACGGGTAAAAGAGCAACTTATATCTTCAACCAGGTTAGAATAATATTTAGCTATACCCTGTATTTTTCAAAAAGTAGAGAATTTATATATAGACATTTACAAATAATAAGAGAAAGTAATAATCTTGTCACAAGGAATCCTTTGAGGTTCATCCCCCCAAAACCCTCGCTGTCAATATTTTTGAAATGAACCGATGGCCGTCTTTTGATTATCAGAACTTAGGGAAATGAAATATTGCCCTTGAGGTAATTCACTCAAAGAGATAGATAATTCCGTGCCATTTTCCCATTGCCATTCTTTAAGTTTTGTACCATTCAAATGATATATCACCCCATTTTTCAAAGGTGTTGAACTTGAAATCTTTAGAATGTCCCCGGAAGGATTAGGATAAAGCGTAATGCCCATTTGGGCTAAGGTATTCGGCGTACCTGTTGTGACCAACGCTGTTGTTGAATACGTATAAGGCGACCATCCTTTTTCACCCTTTGCAACTACTCTGAATAAGGTATTAGCATTAAATCCTGCCTCAGGAATAGTATATTGAGTCGTATTAGAAGGTAAATTTTTTAAAACCTGATAAGATTTACCGCCATCTATCGAGTATTCTATCTGGTATCCCGTTTCATCCATGGCAATATCAAGCCACTCCATACTTATTATCCCTTTGCTCGCCTCTCTGCTTACCTTCCACTGAGCAGGTGCGTCAGGTGTTTCCCTACCTGAAAGGCGAATGGCCAATTGCGCATCATAAAGAGATAAAGGGCTTACCTGCCTGAAGGCATGTTCCATGTACCCTGGTGGTTGATTAAACCTGTGTTTGCCTGTTAGCGTAATATTTCCGCCAATGGCAAAATTCTGATGAAAAGGAGGTTTTTGTATGACTGCCTGATTGTAATTTGGCTGATCTGAGGTAATGTTCCAGGCAACGCCTGACGTAGTGGACCAACCATGTGCCGTTCCATAACTTCCTCTATTGTACAATCCTATCAATATCTGATTATTTACTTTTGAAAAGGCGATGTTGTCATACAACAGACCTTGGCTCCAACGCCTGTGACCTTCGCTTGAATTATGATCGCCCATACTGCTGCTGCGGTGAAAAACAATACCCGATGCCGTACTGGCCCCGTTCGAAACATAAGAATGCCTTCCCTCTGTGGTATGACACTGCGTAAATAAAATATTACTTGTGAATGCACCCACATTAAAATTGTACCTTCTCTCTCCATCAATCAGGGAATGTGGCTCCAATCCTTTAGATTGAATGACCGTTGCAAAATTAGTGCGCGTGAAATCGACGGCAGCATAATAAAAATGAAGACCAGTAAATTGCTTAACCCAAACATTTTCAGCACCATAAAAAGCAATCGCTGACTTGGCGTGCGCCTCATCAAAAACACCTTTGGTCTCAATATCCACCCTTAAATTTTCAACTCCAACTTCCGTTACATTGCCTGGTAAGGCCACTTTATATATTTCTGTTTGAACAAATTCCCTATCAAAATGATCAAAGATGGGTACGTCAAGTTTAATTTTATGCTGATTTCTGTCAATATCGACAATATGTCTTAAGTAATACATATCAACTGCCGTTACAGTCCAGGGTTCATCTGTATCAGGTCCGCCAAAATCAATTCTCTTCAACCAGAAATAGGTGCTTGGGTGATAAAGACCTATCGTATCACCTATCTTATAATTTTGACTATTTTCAACTTGAATAGTTTTGGTTCCAGAGGGCAAAAAAGGACTGGTTATTTTTGTCTTGACCCCACCAACCGCTTGTCTCCAGTCAGTACCAGTCGAACTGAAACCTACTTCAATAACATTCCGTAAAGCGGGTACATTTCCCGTTGCCACTAAAACCGTATTTTTCAAGGTATCCTCTCCATCACCCTCTCCTCTAAGTACAATGCCACTTGCCTTTATTCTTATGGTTCCTGAAATCAGATATTTTCCCGCCTTCAATAACAAAGCTCCTCTAATTCCTTTTTGGTCCAACGGCAAAGCAGCTATTTCATCCAATGCTTTTTGAATATGCTGGGTATTGTCCCCTGAAACAGGTTGTATTGTTTTTTTAATACTTACCTCGGGAAGAGGAACTCCACCACCACGATACCCTGCGTGGCTGAAATTTGGAATATAATTGTTTTCCTTATCTGCATGATACATCAATTGTCCGGAGGAATCCGGATAGATAATGCTTGAATAATATGTTTGACCTAAAAGCACAGTAGGCACAAAAAGAAACAGATACTTGAGTATTGTAATCATTTTTCAGGATTAAATGGCTTTGAACATGCTATGTAAGCATTATTAATGAAAGGAAAATCTATAAAACAGGGTAAAAAAGTTTTATTGGAAATTTGCCTTATATTCTGAAGGGCTTTGATTGTACTGCTTTTGAAAACACTTGTTAAAATATTTTGGATCTCTGAATCCTGTCATATAAAAATTAACACCCCCCGTAAAAAGTGCCCACCCATAAACTACCCTTTTTATCGAAAAATACAGAATAAATGGAACTACTGCTTAAATTGGACTGATTTTTTTCATCCGCAACTATAGCGTTAAAATTATTTCTGACAGAATCAAACTGATTTAAACCAACAAAAGTGCCCACCCATATTTGTCCATTTAGATGTACCGCAATACTCCTTATCATATTACTGCTTAAAGATCTCGAATCCTTCTCAATATGCTTGTATTGCGCCATTTTATTTGTTAAGGTGTGCCATTTATACAACCCCTCCCCATGCGTTCCTAACCATAACTGTTGATGAAGATCACTTTGAATAGCATATATGGCTTGGCCCTTAATGGGTTTTACACCAGGAACCTCTGGAATAAAAACTTCCTCCAGGTTAACCTGTTTATTCAATCCATATTTCAACTGAAACAAACCAACATTGGTTCCAATCCATATTTTTTTACCTCTATCCTCATGTATGGATAAAATATTTAGTGGATTCCCCTGATAATTAATGGATTGCTTTTCGAATTTATCCTTCATTGCATTGAACAAATATAGGCCATCAGGTACACCAACCCATAAATTACCCTTACTGTCTCTAAGTAAAGCCTGTATATAATATTCTGAAATATCATTAACTTTTGTTGGATTGAAATGATAGTTATGGAATTCATCTTTTTCTGAAATGAATCGGCTTAATCCTTTTGTTGAACCTGCCCAGATGGTTTTTAGCTGGGGATCAAAATAAAGAAGACGGATATCATCAAATAAGAGGCTGTTGGGATTACCCCTATCTTTTCTAAAAATCTGTATATTATATCCATCAAACCGATTTAACCCGTCTCTGGTTCCAAACCATAAAAAGTGATCATTATCTTGTGTGATAGCAATAACGGAGCTATTTGAAATCCCCTCTTGTACACTTAACCTTCTGAAAGTTAACTGACTATAGCCGAAAGTATACAAAAATAAGAAGCAAAAAATGAAGGCCGATAATTTTCCCATCACTAGTTTTAACTACCAAAAAGGAAATTTACAAAAAAAGTCTGAAGAAATCAGGGTTACCTTTAACTTCAGACCTATAAACACTATTTGGGTTTAAAATTTACCTTTTATAGGAAAGTTTCCTTTTTAATGCCTCAACATAATAATAATCAGCATAAATAATAGGGACATCAATTTCTACCTTATTAGGTTTTCCTCCAACACTATGTTGTAAAAAGAAGGGAGATTGATTGGTTCTATATTTTTCGTTTTGCAAGTTTTCTAAAATTTTATCTGCGTAAGAACGATATTTCTTTGCTTTTGATTTATCTAATTCGGCTAATTCAAGCAACCCCGAAGCTAAAATAGTTGCGGCAGATACATCCCTTTCCTCATTTGGAATATTGGGTGCGTTAAAATCCCAATAGGGGATTAAATCAGCGGGCATATTTGGATGTGAAAAAATATAATCGGCAATTTTATGGGCAAAATTTAAAAACTGTGGATCCTTGGTTTCCCGATAAATCATGGTGTAACCATACAATCCCCAGGCCTGTCCTCTTGCCCACGCAGAGGCATCAGATGCACCCTGATGGGTAACTTTTTTTTGAATGGCTCCTGTATTTGGATTATAATCAACCACATGAAAACAACTGATATCTGGCCTGTAATGATTTTTCATGGTAAGAAAAGCATGAGAATAGGCTATTTTGTAATAGCTGGAATCCCCAGTCCAGGTAGTTGCTCTAAAAAGCATTTCCAAATTCATCAGATTATCAATAATCACTGGAAAATCCCAGACATCTTTATGATGATCCCACGAACGAATAAGACCAACTTTAGGATTATAGCGGGAACTTAATGTTTTTGCTGCCTGAAGAATAATAGCCTTATAATTTTCATTTTTGGTGGCTTGGTAGCCATTTCCAAAACTACAATATATTTTAAAACCTAAATCATGGGTCTTTTTATCCAGTTTTTCCTTTTCCAGATATTTTCCCCAACCTTCAGCAGCTTCTTTCAGCTTACTATTATTCTTGTAATCATGCAGTTGCCATAATATACCTGGATAAAAGCCACTGGTCCAACTACCAGAATGTGTGTTCATGAGACTGCCATTTACATTAAGCGTTCTTGGAAAGTTTAATGAATCTGGTGCATGGTTGGGTAAATCCCTCACCGCTTTATCATAAATACGGTTTAATTCTTTTTCTACCCAATTACTTTTTACTGGATGAATCCATAAAAAGCTTAATATCAAGGCAAAAAAAGTGCCTAACCCATAAAATACAGGCGAAGTAAATTTTAAAAACATGTGGTAAAGGATGTTTATGAAAGAGAATGTAGTAAAATTACATTTTCTTTCATATTATTCAAAATATTAACGTACAATAATTTGCGAAGACATAGTTCCTTTTTCTGTCACTAATCTGCCAATATACATGGCAGCGCTAAATTGTGTTGGAATAGAAAAGTTAACCTTATGTGAACCTGCATCTTGTCTTTGATTCACAATATTCAACACTCGCTGCCCCATTAGGTTATAGATAGATAAATCAACCTGCGTTGCCGCTGGTAATTCATATTCTATAAATCCACTTCCTGATATTGGATTGGGATTAATGGACAATTTTAACCAATTATTCAAAGCCAACTCTTCATTGGATGTAGCCACGGCACAAAAGTTTAATACCCCAATCGGACCGCCCGTCGTACTTGCTTTGGCTGACTTAGTTGTAGAAGGTACGCAAGGGTCCAATTTTGAAAAGTCAAAAAGATTACCAAAATCCCAGGGAGTACCTTTATAGGCTATATCCTCAACAATAAAATCGAACATATTTTTTGAAGTAATATCCTTATAAATATCAATGATGAATTGAGTGATATTAGATAACCACCTAACCATTTACCAATGGAAACCGGTAATTTAAAATTTACAAAAGCTGTTTTAGAATTTTCTTTGGTTTGACTGTTCACATAATCGTTACTCCTTAAAAAGGAGGAATTCAAATCTGGATTAGCGGCATCAAAAAAGGTTTGAGGGTGTCCCATACGATTTAATGTTGGATCAAATTGATTGGCCTCATCCACAAATCTCATGGAAAAATCATAAGGTGTTTTTCCTAACGTAACAGCATTTGACAAACTCCAGTCAATCAATAATTTGCCTACTGGATGGGTAGCACTCAATGCCACAGAATTCATTTTCAATGAATTATCCGTGGCTGAACTCTCATAATTGATACTGGAAGTAACAGGATTGTAAGAATTTCTAAGGCTAAATTGATTCCTGTCTGTTTGACTATATATTCCAAAAAGAGAAAAGGTATGCTTTTTCAAGGTATAATCAAAATTTACACTACCGTTTAACCTCTCTCTAATCTCACGGCCGTCTTCAAAAGCCAAAGTATTTCCGTCAATGGCCGTATTCCCCGTAGCTGGATCTGTTCTGCCCTGTCTCCAGGAATAACTGACAATATCTCCCCCTCTGTTAAATCTTTCTGCACTTCCCTGAGCAACAATGCCCAGATTTTTATTAAAAACACGGTCCCTTACCTGAAATACACCTTTATAATCTTTAA
>BJGN01000090.1 GCA_014190515.1 Bacteroidota bacterium | reverse complement strand
GGCCGGTAGCACAACCTAAATTCACTAATCTACCTTCAGCTAGGAGGATAATATCCTTACCATTCAGGGTGTATTTGTCAACTTGTGGTTTAATATTCATTTTAACTGCGTTGGATTCATTATTCAACCAAGCAACGTCAATTTCATTATCAAAATGACCAATATTACAAAGAATTGTTTTGTCTTTCATCATATAAAAGTGAGCCTCTTTGATAATTGCACTATTTCCAGTAGCAGTTACCACGATATCTGCGCGTGGAATAGCCTTAGCCATTGTAGTTACTTCATATCCGTCCATAGCAGCCTGCAACGCACAAATTGGATCTATTTCAGTTACAATAACCCGGCATCCTGCACCTGATAAACTCGCTGCTGAACCTTTTCCTACGTCACCATAACCAGCGACAACAGCAACCTTTCCAGCCATCATGATATCTGTAGCCCGTCGAATAGCGTCAACCAAAGATTCCTTACAACCGTATTTATTATCAAATTTCGATTTAGTAACGGAATCATTTACATTGATAGCGGGTACAGGAAGAGTACCTTTTGCCATTCTTTCGTATAGACGGTGTACGCCTGTGGTTGTTTCCTCTGAAATACCTTTAAGCTCTTTAACCATTTCAGGATATTTATCCAATACGATATTCGTTAAATCACCTCCATCATCCAGGATCATATTCAGGTGTTTACCGTCTTTGAACGACCTAAGTGTTTGTTCGACACACCACCAATATTCTTCTTCGTTCATACCTTTCCATGCATACACAGGAATACCTGCTGCTGCTATAGCTGCGGCAGCGTGGTCTTGTGTTGAAAAAATATTACAAGAAGACCAGGTAACCTCAGCACCTAAGGCAACTAAAGTTTCAATTAAAACTGCTGTTTGAATAGTCATGTGCAAACAGCCAGCAATTCTGGCATCCTTTAGAGGTTTTGACTCGCCATATTTCTCACGAAGTGCCATCAAACCTGGCATTTCAGCCTCCGCCAATTCTATTTCTTTTCTGCCGTAATCGGCTAAAGCAATGTCTTTAACCTTGTAGGTTAAGGTACCTATCGCTGTACTCATTTTAATTTTTTTTAGGATATGTTTAATTATAGCAAATAAAAACGCTGCAAATCTACAAATTAAATAAATTTCAGAGGGTAAAAGTTGCAGATAAAGTAAAGTTATTCAGGTAGACCGGGAAAATCTTCTTTTAGGGACAACACAAATCGCGACGCAGCGGCAGGATTGGTAGCCAATGGAATATTGTGTACATCACATAAACGCATGAGCATACTGACATCCACTTCATGAGGGTGTTTACCGAGAGGGTCGCGAAAAAATATAATCATATCGACCTTCCCTTCTACCATTCTACTGGCAATCTGGGCATCTCCACCTAATGGACCGCTGAGCATTCTTTCTACTTCAAGTCCAGCTTTTTCTAAATAGGATCCTGTCGTTCCTGTGGCAATTAGGTGAATATTTCGTTCCCGAAAAAAAGCGATATGATCGCGAACAAATCCAACCATATCCACTTTTTTAGTGTCATGAGCAATAATAGCTATAGTAAAGGTGGTTTTTTCGGTCATCATGTTCAAAATTTAACCTTTGAAAAAATTAATAGTGCAATACTACTTTTAAAGTGTTAATTTTGCAAAAAAATCTGTAAATCTTTAAAGAAAACCAAGTTATGAGTAAGAATTTCTTTGTAAAATGTGTGGTTTGTCTGTCAGTATTGGTTTATACCAACACTTTAGACGCTCAAATCGTGGCTCCTTCAGCCAGTGTAACGACTGAATTAAAAACAAAAGTAGGTTTAACGGACGTCACCATTCTTTATTCTCGTCCTTCAATGAAAGGAAGAGGCATCTTTGGTAAGGAAGTTGTTCCTTTTGGTGCAACCTGGCGCACTGGTGCAAATTCAGTTACAAAATTAAGTTTCAGTGATGATGTAAAATTAGGTGGTGCAGAAGTTAAGAAAGGGGATTATGCTATCCTTACTGTTCCTAATGCAGCTGAATGGAAAGTAATGGTTTACAAATATGAAACATCTAACTGGGCTAGTTATGTGGAGAAAACACCAGCTGTTTCTTTTTCAGTAGCAACTAAGTCATTGGGAGAAAATGTAGAATCATTTACTATGGACGTAAATAATTATACAAACGAAAGTGCTACCATTGATATCAGCTGGGAAAAAACAAAAGTGAGCTTACCACTTAGCGTGAATACTGATGCCAAAGTAATGGCTTCTATTGACAAAGTAATGGCGGGGCCATCAGGTGCTGATTATTATGCTGCTGGTGCTTATTATCACGATGCAAAAAAAGACTTGAATAAAGCTTTGGAATGGGTACAAAAAGCAAATGCATTAAATCCTCAATATTGGACATTACGCAAAGAATCTTTAATTTTAGCCGACCTAAATAGAAAAGCTGAGGCTATTGCTGTAGCTACAAAGTCTCTGGAGCTCGCTAAAAAAGCAGCGAATGACGACTATATTCGTATGAATGAAGCATCAATTGCCGCTTGGAAAAAATAATGGATCGGGATATACGAAAGTATATCCCGTTTTCTTTTTAATTTTTTCGTTGCTAACATACCTCTCCGACTCAGTTCCCCAAATAAAAGTAGCCTCTTGAGCACCCACTTGCCGAGCCCTATGAGGGTAAAAAATGCCCCTTGCTGGATGTTCATCTGCGCAAATATTAAAAGTCCCCTCAGGGGTATCTTTCAAAATTATATGCTTCATTATTTCAAGTACATCAAGTTGATGCACTAAATTAACAGAGATTTCTCCGCCGGGAATATCTTTTTTGTCCTTAAAAAAGTATCCTGGTTCTCTTCCCGGGCCAACTAAACCGCCCAATCGTAATACATAAACTGCGTAGTTTCCCGTCTTTTCATTTATCAGTTTTTCTACCTGAGCTAATGTTTCTTCCGATGGTGTGTGAGGTTGAATGGCAGTTTCTTCTGTTAAAACGCCTTTAGCACGGCCATAAACACTGGTGGAACTGGTGAAAAGTAATTTCTTTAAATGGACTAAGTGGGTAGTCTGGTGTATGATTCTCTCTATTATGTCAATGTAACTTTGCAATGGAGCCTGCTTGCCTAAGGTGGGAGGTAAGGTGATAATTAAAATTTCCGTTTGATGGGGTATTTGAATGTCCGTTTTTGATGCATCATCAGTGAAAATCATTTTATTACAAAGAATCCCTTCCGCTGTTAAATGTTCTATTTTTTCATCCCTTGTGGTCGTTCCAAATACCTGGCAATCTGCTTGAACCAATACTTTGGCAAGAGGTAAACCTAACCAGCCTGTGCCGATGATAGATACAAATGGATACATGCTGAAGTGTTATTTTATCTGTTCGAAACAGCCTATGTCAGGATTAGTGCTATCTCTGTTTTTATTTAAAAGATCAATTAAAATGGGGTAGGGTTTGAGCAGAGGAATGCCTTTGTTGGCCGCAACGGAAAGCGAGTCTAATGTATAATCGTCTTCTGAGGGATTTTTAAACACTTTACTTTGTATGCTTCCGTTGATACAATTTTTACATTGATCCGTAAGGAAATTTGAAAATTGTTTATTTTGTCCTGTCAATAAATCTTTTACCCTAACTACACAATTTTCAAATAAAATATTAAAAAGGGCTTTATTTTGGCCACTCGAAATATCTGATAAATTTATTTCATCCTGATCGGAACCATAAAAAATACTATTTCTGAAAGTAGCATTTAGCCTGTATTGGCTTCTACGTTGACAGGTAATTGGGTCATCATAACAAATATAATTTGTCATTCCCAAGGCAGAAGAATTACTTCCATAACTAGCTATAGTGCAATAATTAAATTGGTAATCGCCCCCATTTATACATTGAACTGCACTCCCGCCATTATTATAAATTAAGCAGTTGTCGGCTTGAATTGTAGCCCGAACACCTACTAAACCATTTGATGCCGTATTAAAAATACGTGAATTTTTCAATGTACATTCCGCGGTAGAATCTACATATAGACCAACAATACTATTTTTTATAGTTGTATATTGAATTTTATTACCTTTCGAACCTCGCCCCAGAATAATTCCATACCATTGGCCCGCAACATCTTGATATTCAGGTTCAAGTCTATCGCCTTGAATAACGATTGGTTTGTCGAAAGTCCCGTTCATTAATAGTTTTCCAAACGGCAAAGTATAGAGAATGCCATCATTGAACACACCAAAGGCATTGTTTTTAACAATACCACCATGAAAATAAATACGAGTGCCTGGAGGAATATTCAGCGTACAGCTGTCAATAAAAATTTCACCATATAGGACATAAGGTTTTGGGTCATTCCAGTTAATTTCTCCGTTTTTACAGCTTAAAACAACAGGTACGCCTTTATTAAATCGAGAGGGAAAATAATTGGCATTTTGCCCCCAGGCTTCTAAAGTAACCACTTGTTTATTGCCATTAACTTCCAGTATAAGTTCTTCGTTAAAAATAAAAGGACTTACAGAAAGAGGGGAGTTTGGATTAATGGTCACTGTAGCAAATAAATAAATACTGTCTTTTGGGTAAATGGGAATATCCTTCAATGCCTTTGCTCCTGGAAAACCATCAACATTAATTTTAAATTTACTATTTGCCCCAGCGGCTAAATAAAGTGAGCTGATATTGATAGCTTCTTTTGACGGATTATAAATCTTTAAAATTCTGGTGGAGGACCCAATTTGCGTGAAAACGGTATCAAAGCGAAGAGTATCGGAGGAAAAAGTAACTTTATCCGTCGATGAAGTGGTAAATACCCAATCCTTTTGACAAGAAATTAGTAAGAGAAGGGAAATATAGATAGTTAAGCCTAAAAGTAGGCGATAGATGTGCATGATTCCTGTTTAGATTGCAAATATAATGGAAGATGAATTTAGTATCGCTTATATTTTTAGATTTACATTATTTCTTTATCATTTAATCAGGTTATGACTTCTTATCGCAAGCAAAATATAGTTCTTATTATTCCAGCCTTAAATGAAGAACTTGGCATTGCAGCCGTTCTTAAAAGCTTACCTCCATCTATTTTTTTAGAAATAGTGGTTTGTGATAATGGAAGTACAGATAAAACAGCTGAAATAGCTTCCTCCAATGGAGCTACTTTAGTTTTTGAACAAAGAAGAGGGTATGGTTCTGCCTGTTTGCGCGCTATAGGCTATCTGAAGAATAAAAATTATCCAGATCCAATTGATCTGGTTGTATTCCTTGATGCAGATCATTCTGATAATCCTTCGGATATTCATGCCATTCTTAAGCCTTTTGATGACAAAAAAGTGGAACTTGTCATTGGGTCAAGAGTTTTAGGAGAAAGAGAAAAAAATGCGCTATTATTTCATCAAAGGTTTGGTAATCTGCTGGCGACGACGTTGATTCGTATATTTTATGGTGTTCGTTTTACCGATTTGGGTCCATTCAGAGCCATTCGCTGGAATACTTTATTAACCTTGAATATGGAAGACATTGATTTTGGATGGACGGTAGAAATGCAGGTTAAAGCAGCCAAAAACAAATTGGTTTGCGTGGAAGTCCCCGTTAACTACAGGAAAAGACTGGGTGAATCAAAAATTTCAGGCACCATAAAAGGGAGTATTTTAGCAGGATATAAAATTATATGGACAATCTTTAAATTATTGTAAATTTGCGCTCTAAATTGTGACTTTTTACAACAACTGACCTCTAATTTAGGGAAGGTTCTTTATTCATCTACAACTTTTTTCTACTATGTCCATTTTGGCCTACGTTTTCATGGGAATTTATGCAACTTGCCTGTTGTATATTACGCTATATTGTGTCATGCAATTTGATCTTCTTGTATTTTATAAGCGAGGTCTGAAATCATTAACTCCCTCAATAGGTGGTAACTTGAAAAATGAAATGGATGACCTTCCCGCTGACTATGTCTGGCCAATGGTTACCGTGCAATTACCATTATATAATGAACAATATGTAGTAGAAAGATTGATTGACACTATAGCTGCCTTTGATTATCCCAAAGATCGGTTCGAAATTCATATTTTAGATGATTCGACCGACGAGACACTGGACATAGTAAAAAGAAAAGTAGAGGAATACAAAGCAAAAGGATTTCAGATTGAACAGATTTTAAGGACTGTTCGTCAGGGTTACAAGGCGGGGGCCTTAAAAGATGGGACTGTTTTTGCCAAAGGTGAGTTTCTGGCTATTTTCGACGCAGATTTTATGCCCAAACCTGATTTTCTTAAGAAAACAGTACCATTCTTTCAGGACCCAAAAGTGGGCGTTGTGCAAACGCGCTGGGAACATATAAATCAGAATTATTCTCTAATCACTAAACTTCAAGCACTTCAGTTAAATGTTCACTTTACCGTAGAACAAGTGGGTAGGATGCAAGGCGATTATTTTCTTCAGTTCAATGGTACTGCTGGTGTTTGGAGAAAGTCAACCATCGAGGATGCTGGCGGTTGGGAGGCTGACACTTTAACGGAAGATTTGGATTTGAGCATTAGAGCGCAAATGAAAGGATGGAAAATTAAGTTCCTGGAAGGAATTGGTTCTCCTGCTGAATTACCAGCTGAGATGAATGCCTTAAAATCTCAACAGTTTCGCTGGATGAAAGGAGGGGCTGAAACAGCAAGAAAAATGCTGCCCACCCTTTGGAAATCAAAAGACTTGACTACAAGACAAAAAATTCACGCTACACAGCATCTTTTTGCCAGTAGTGTTTTTCTCTTTGTTTTTGCTACCGGTATTTCCAGTGTTCCGTTACTTTATTATATGGAGGAATTTATAGCGAGAGGATTTAATAAAGACGTATTTACTTATTTTTTCCTTGGCATGATGTCCGTCACTTCAGTCTATTTTGTAGCGAATATTCAATCTCCGGCAAGGCAAAAGTCAATAGCGGACGCTACCGTCGAGTTTTTTCTACTTTTTCCCGTCTTCTTATCGCTTTCAATGGGCCTTTCTTTCCATAATAGTATTGCTGTCATTGAAGGTTATCTTGGAAAGAAATCTGCCTTCGTAAGAACACCAAAATTTAATATTACCAATGCGGGTGATTCGTTTATGAAAAATAAGTACATCATTAGAAAATTAGCTCCCTCAACTATTGTGGAGGGTCTTCTGGCTTTGTATTATATTGGTGGAATCGCCTTAGGTATTCATTTAGGACTATATATCTTCCTGATTTTCCATATTATGCTGGCTTTTGGTTTTGGTGCCATCTTCTTTTTTACCGCTAAACATAGTTTAAACGGGTAATTAAATAAACCTTATCAAGTTTCTTTATGTATTTAAAATACTTGATTGGTGCTTTATTTTCCTTTTCTTTGGCTTTTGGAATGCTATCTTCTAACCAGTCAGATTTTATGTCCATCCTTTTATGGCTGGTTCCAGTTAATATAGGTTATTTTCTGCTGCTTTATTTATCAAAAAATGATAGTTCCTTATCGTTTTATCTTTTTATTGCAGTGGTTATCAGGATATCGTTGGTGTTCACAACCCCCAATTTGTCTGATGATTATTTTAGGTTTTTTTGGGATGGCAATGTGTCCATTCAAGCTAAAAACCCTTATGGTAAAAGACCATCTGAGTTTATTACTTCTTCTGCCGTCGAAAGGGATCATTTTTTATTCCGTCACCTGAATAGTCCGGAATATCATAGCGTTTATCCTCCCTTTTTGCAATTTCTATTTAAATATTCGGTGAAAATGGGTAATAATAGGTTAGATACAAATCTCTTTATATTAAAGGTATTTTATGCTTTATTTTCCATTGGTATGGTTTTTTTATTGCCTGTAATTTTAAAATTATATGATTTAAAACCTTGGCGGGCTATGATTTATTTGTTAAATCCGCTCGTTATCATAGAGGAAATGGGAAATTTACATGCGGAGGGAATCATGGTATTTTTCCTTGCTCTATTTTTTTTGTTCCTTAAAAAATTCCCCCAATACGCATTTCTGCCATTTTCTTCTGCCATAATAGTAAAATTAACTCCCTTACTATTACTTCCTTCCATATTATGGAGACTTTCACTAAGACAGCGCTTTGTTTTTTGTTTTGGACTTCTTCTGTTTATCATTTTATCTTTCTATCCTTACGCAGATGGATTAATGAGAGGAGGCTTTTTCAAAAGTCTTACTTTGTATTTTAATGCTTTAGAATTTAATGCATTTGGATATAACCTATTCAAATATTGGGGATATTTGGTTTACGGCTATAACAAGATTAAATTATTAGGACCGCTGACGGCAGGTATATCTTTTATACTAATTCTTTATTTTTCAGTTAAAAAGGGAAAAGGGTTATGGGAATCTTTTCCTTTACAATGTTTAATTTTATATTTTATACATCTATTTTTTAGTCCTGTTGTTCACCCATGGTATTTAATTCCTTTGGTTTTCTTTTCTGTATTTAACAGAATATATTTTGTCATCGTATGGACAACTTTTTCAATGCTAAGTTACAGTCATTACCATGGGGGAATGAATAAAGAACAATATTACCTTGTTTTCCTTGAATATGCAATTGTTTTGATAGTCCTATGGACTGACTTTCGTCAAAAGCGTTTTGACACAGTGGCCTGAGTGTATTTAACCATCTAAAGATTTAGTATTCTTTAGATGGTTAAATTAAAAATCTAAGAAAAAAGTCTGGCAATTTGCCTCCAGGATCCTGCATTATGAGCATTGATGCCATTTTTGCGCAGTAAGGAAACAGCCATGCTGCTTCTGCTACCAGATTGACAGCAAGCTATAATTGTTTTTTGTTTAGCTTTGAGTTCAGAAATTTTACCTGACAAATCACTTAAAGGAATATTTATTGATTTTGGATGATGACCATTTTTAAACTCTTCCTTTGTGCGAACGTCAAGAATTAGGGCACCATTTTCGGCAAATGCTTTTAAATCGGGTCCATTAAATAGGTTTTTTAACCAGTCTAACATTTTTTATTTTTTTTTTCAAAATTAGCAGTTGTTCATCATAAACATTGTGACTTTCATCACATTAAAAGGTAAGAAAGATAAATGGAAGGAATAGAGGAAAAAATCAGGGAACTTGAGAAATGGCTTACCTTGGAAAAGCAAGAAGATTTAAGACAGTTTCAGTCTTACCTTCTGCCTTTGTCATTAGCTGAAAAAAGAGAAAGGGGATATTTATGGTATCCTTTGACTATTTTGCATCAGGGTTTTTCTATAGGAGAAAATATAAAAGTATCGGTTGAGCGAACTAAAAACAAGGGAAAAGCACACGTTTTCAGAGCGGGAAATCCTATTCGATTATGTGAAATTACAGATCAAAAGGAGGGGACTTATCTGGTTGGCGTGGTACATTTTGTAAGAGAGGATACGATGCAGATTATTTTTGGACAATCGTTCCTTCCCGACTGGGTTTTTAAATCGTCTATTGCTATTCTTCCTGAATTTGATGAAAAGTCATATAGAGAAATGGAATCGGTATTAAAAACATTAAAGAATACCAATAAAGGAAGAATTCAGCATTTTAAAGAGATTCTATTTGGTGATAAATTACCCATTTTCTCTCTATTGAAAGATGAAGTATTAAATCCTTTGCTGAATAATTCTCAGAATGATGCAATTAATCATATTATTTCATCAAAAGACATCTCTATTATTCACGGGCCTCCTGGTACGGGTAAAACCACTACGCTGGTGTCAGCTATTGCACGATTATGTGACATCGAGTATCAAGTGCTGGTTTGTGCTCCCAGTAACACTGCGGTAGATTTATTAACAGAAAGAATAAGTAAAAAGGGGATTAACGTAGTGCGATTAGGAAATATTTCCAGGGTAGATGAAGACATTTTGAATCATACGCTCGATTACCAAATATCAGCACACGAGGAATCTAAAGCTATCAAAAGAATGCGCATTGAGGCTGACGCTTTAAGAAAGAAGGCTAATTCTTTTCGCACGCCTTTAGATTATGGCCAGAAAAGGCAGAAAAGAGAATTATTGAGTGAAGCAAGTGATCTTTCTACTTGGGTAAATCAATTAGAAAAACGACTGATAGAGCAGATTTTAGACCGCGCACAGGTAATTACTTGTACTTTGGTGGGTGCTGCTCATTCTTTGTTAGCTGGAAGAAAGTTTACTACAGTACTTATTGATGAAGCGGCCCAAGCACTTGAACCAGCTACCTGGATACCTATTTTGAAAGCAGAAAGGGTAGTCCTCTGCGGTGACCCTTTTCAACTTCCACCTACAGTAAAATCAAGAGATGCCAATAAATCTGGCTTGGCATTAACCTTAATGGAGAAAGCCATACAAAAAGGATTTGTGCATCAAATGCTGGAAGTCCAGTATCGTGGTAATGAATTAATTATGGGCTACTCAAATCAGTATTTTTATAATAATAAGCTGTTGGCTTCTCCTACAGTGAAAGATAAAAAATTACCTTTTCAGGATAATAGCCCCGTAATTTTTATAGATACAGCGGGAACTGGTTTCGAGGAAAAACCTGAACCTGGTTCTGGAAGCCTCTATAATGCCGATGAGTTTAGTCTCTTAAGGGAGCATATTTATCGAATAATAAATGAAACACAAGCTTTGGTTAATTTTGATTTTCCCTCTATCGTTATACTTTCCCCCTATAAAGGTCAAATCAATTACATGGAAAGAGAAATTCGAGAAGACGATAAACTAGTGAATTTAGCTATAAAAGTGAAAACCATCGATGGTTTTCAGGGCCAGGAGAGTGATATCGTAATCGTAAGTTTAGTTAGGTCAAATGGAAAAAATGACATAGGGTTTTTAAAGGATTATCGTCGGTTTAATGTGGCCATAACCAGAGCGAAATGTCAGGTTGTAGTGGTAGGCGATAGCTCAACTATCGGTAAAGACGTTTTTTTTGCTGGTTTCCTGGATTACTGCGAGTCGAATGCTTCTTATAGAACCGCATGGGAGTATATGGCATAAAAAAAGGGGGAAAATTTTCACCTTCCCCCTTTTTAACCTTTTATTTAATGAACCCAAAGATCATTTTCATAGTTAAAAATGGATTGTTTCAATTTTTCTGATTCTAAGAGCATATCTCTACCGGAACCAAACTGATTTTGTAATCGCTGGTCACCAACATTGGATACTTTGATAATATAGGAAGAGAAATACCTCATTTCCATTAAATCTTCCCAGGAAATTTGAGAAGCGTCATTTGCGGGGTTAAACACCATTTCATTAACAAGATATTCTCTTGCTTCAGGGTAATAAACCCAAAACAAAGGGGTTTCACCTATTGTTGAACCTTGATCAGACCTTACCTGGATGAGTGGAGCGATGCCCAGAATTCTAACTTTTTGGGTAGAAGACTGTTTGTCGAAATACCATATTTCTTTTACCCTATACCGTTTGATATCTTCGAAATTGATATCATTCCTTACTTCTTTGACAGTTACCTCGTATGTTACAGGATCCTGAATAGGAACGGAATCGATTTTAAACAATTGTTTATCAATTTGTTCTTGATTCATTTCTTGTTTAAAATCCTCATCGGCGAAAACGCGCATTGGTCTTTCCTCGTTTTTAATGGCATCCAGGAAGATCTGGAACAAAGGCCTTACGGGATAAGCAAAGTTTTTATTCATTTTTTCACGTACATCTATGACTCTCCACACTCTTTTTTTCCAGAAAACATCAGATTCTCTGAGTGGCTCATAGGGAAGTAATTTTTTGGTTTGCCTAATGCTCGAGCCAGTAATATCATCGAGAGGAGCTTCCCTAAGTATAGTTCCTGATTCAGTCATAATATTGTCCGGCACCTGAGAAAAACCACTAACACTTATAAAAGTGAGTAGAGACAGGATAAGGAATGGACTTAAATTTTTATTGAACATGGATAAACTTTATTTAATTTGAAATACCAAAGAGTTTATTTTTCTTCC
>BJGN01000089.1 GCA_014190515.1 Bacteroidota bacterium | reverse complement strand
AGGCCAAATTGAATAAAGCGGGCGCATTTCTGGTGCCTATGGCATCGAAAATTCCATGACTCAAATCGTGATCTGTATGTGCAAATGCATTGTAGGGCGAATGGCAGGAAGCACAGGAAATACTATTATCTTTTGATAAAATTGGGTCATAAAAAAGGATTCTCCCAAGCAAAATCTTTGTACTGTCCAAAGGGGTCTTTTGAAAATCAAATGTAGGATTTGGAAAATGGGCGGGGTATGGAAGCCTAATATCCGTAATGTCAGTAAATGACATTAATCCAATCATAAAGGTTAGGAATATAATGGACTTTAATGTCATTTTTTAATTTGAAAAATTTGAGGGAACAAATCTGCCACTGCTACCGCAGTGGGTCCCGGACTCATCATTTGGAAAATCTGTCGCCCGAACATTCGCTGGATGATTTTATCCAACGCAATCTCAATATTCAACGAACTGCTTGCGACAACAGGTAGGATTATCTTTCTAAGAGTATTGTTCGGTGCCTGATAACCTCCCACGTGAATTTGAAATTTGTTTTGTCGGGTTGGACAAGCTGGTGAGATACCCTCCAGTTTAAAATGAATATAACCGCTTTGCCAGGACCAGTACATGCCATGAATAGGGTCTAAATCGCCTTCAAATACCCCTGCAGAATGCATTAAACTGTCTATGCCGATATTAAAACGAATATTGTTAAATGCACCTGTTTCTGTCATTTCTTGAGAAATGAGTCCGCTTGTGGGTAACCCTGCATCAAAAAGATGATGTAGTTTCCCTACGCTGGCAACAAAAGTATCATCGTTAAATAAAGCTAATTCAGAAATATAAAATTTTAAGTTACTGATGGACAATGAAATATCTCCATATTGGTAGTTACTATCTAACACAATGGATGTATGGCCAATGGTTGGAACAAATGAAATGGACAATGCTTTTTGAGCATCCAATGTCACCGATGTAAAAAGGACGAATAAATGGAGTATAGCGGTTTTCATTATAAATGCAGATAAAAAGCGGGTTAATTTTATCCTCTCAAATGATAACCTTTTACCTTGGTAAAAGTTCTGATTCCGGCATGAGAAAGGGTAGCACCAAAGCCCGATTGTTGCCGCCCACTCCAGGGTAAAGCAGCACTCACCCGATCGCAACAGTTCCAATATCCTGTACCTGTATTTAACCGAGATAGCAAATTTTCTGCTCGATCCCTTTGAACACTATAAACCGCGGCGGTAAGTCCATATTCTGTATCGGCCATTAATTTTAGTGCCTCCTCATCGTTTTTAACCGACATGATACCTATGATTGGGCCGAAAGATTCTTCTTTCATAACCATCATTTCATGGGTCACATTGGCCAGGACGGTAGGTTCAAAATAATAACCTGGTCTGTCCAATCTTTTTCCACCAATTAATAACACCGCTCCTTTTTGGAGGGCATCCTGCACTTGATTCTCCAGAAAATCGAGTTGACTTTCACGGGTCAATGCGCCAAGATAAACACCATCCTCTTTCGGGTCACCCATTTTCCAGGATGATACTTCTTTCACAAATGCATCCAGATAAGCATCGTAAACTTTTTCATGAACATAGATACGTTCGACCGCACAGCAACTTTGACCGTTGTTATAGAAGGCACCATCTGCCGTACCTGCGGCAACAGCTCCCACATTTTCAATATCATCGGTAACATATAAAGGATCTTTTCCGCCCAGTTCGCATTGGCAGATGACCATTTTAGGCGCCACTTTGGTATAAATATATTGCCCTGTTTTGTACGAACCTGTGAAGAAATAGCCATCTAAAGGTAAGCGAAGAAGTTCTTCACCCGTTTCAGCTCCGCCAAGCATCACTTGAAATACATTAGTGGGAATGCCAGCCTTTACCAATAAACGCTCTATTTCAAGACCCGTCAGACTCGCATATTCCGATGGTTTGTAAGCCACCGCATTTCCCGACAAAAGAGCTGGAATGAATACGTTAACACCAACCAGATAGGGATAATTCCAGGCAGAAATATTGGCAATGACGCCCAATGGTTCATAACGAATCACTTCGGTAATATTTTCGTCTTGAAACATGACTTCCTCGGACAAATACTTTAAAGCATTTCCTGATAACCAGTTAATTCTTGAAATAGCCCCATTAATTTCATTTCGGGATTGTTGCAAAGGCTTTCCAACTTCTGAGGTAAGAATTTCCGCCAATCTTTCTTTTTCAGCTTCCAATAAGTCTGCAAAAGCTTTTATTTTGATTATTCTTTCTTCCAATGAAACTTTTGCCCATGCTTTCTGACCGTCCAAAAGCAGGTCATATTTCTTCTTAATGCTCGAAGGCTGGTCAACATGTAAGGAGGTCAATATTTGACCTGTAGCTGGATTTTTTATGTCCAAAGTCATAAAATTAGTTTGCCTGATGGCGGTTAAAAAATCTTTTTTTATGTTCTCAGAGAATGAATGGGTGCAGGTGTCCGACATTCTTTCCGGGTGATATTGAACAGCCAATAAGTAACCCGTATCTGATGTATCTTTATATTCAATAGCCTCAATCACCCCGTCCTCTTCAGACCAGGCAACAGGGAATAAATTCTTACCAATGTGTTCAGGATCAATGGCTTGGTGGTGGGCGCTATTCACTTTTCCCTGTAACTGCTTCGTTATAGAATGAAAATAACTTCCTTCCAATACCTTTATACCATGTTCTTTATCCTTTCCGTCGGCCCGATGTTTATGATTTCCGGGCAAACCTAAATCCTGAATGAGTTTCCCACCCTCTAAAATATTAATCAATTGATGTCCGCGACAAATACCCAATATGGGCATTTTCATTCTTTTTGCATGATGATAAACTAAGGATTCAAAGAGATCTCTTTGTTGTTGAAAGTCAGAAGGAGCATTAGGATAGGGGGCAAAATGAGTATAACAACCTGGATAAATGTCGATGCCACCGGTTAGCAAAACCCCATCGAGGGTTGCCAATAAAGGGAGGTCAAAATGTTCAAATGAAAGATGAACCAATTGGATGTCTTCCCCTAAATCATTTATGGTAAACCACTTAGGGTAAAAATCATAGTTTGTCAACGTTTGCGTTATCCCTAATCTCTTCATTTATTAAAAAGCCTTGGTATATAAATATTTAAAATCGGCACAACTAACAGGAATAGGATTATTAGGATGAGCAAAATCGGCAAAAGCCAGATCGGCAAGGGTATCAATGTGTTCTTCCTTCACACCAATATCTCTTAATTTTCCAGGGATTCCGAGTTTTTCATTTAATTCTTTCAGCCATTGCACAACAGCTGCACCACTTTCCTCTTTAAGCTCCAATGTACGGGCAATACGTCTAAATTTTTCCTTACAAACCGGCATGTTAAATTCCATGCCATAAGGCAGATTCACTGCATTGGCCAGTCCGTGATGTGTGTCGAGAAGGGAAGAAAGAGGATGTGCCAGGGAATGAACCACTCCTAAACCCTTCTGAAAGGCAATCGCACCCATCATGGAAGCTATTAACATATCACTTCTGGAAGCTAGGTCGGGTTTATGGACTGCATTTTCAATGGCATTTTTGATTTTCAAGATACCTTCCAGGGCGATTCCCTCGCAAATAGGATGATCCATTTTAGCCAGGAATGCTTCCATATTATGGGTTAGTGCATCCATACCGGTGGCAGCAGTAACGGCAGCTGGTAAATCCATGGTTAATAAAGGATCTGCGAAAACAATATTTGCCAATAATTTTGGGGAGAAAAGAATGCGTTTCTGATGCGTTTCATCGTCGGCAATAATGGCACTACGACCAACTTCGCTTCCCGTACCAGCTGTTGTAGGAATAGTTATAAAAGGAGGAACTTCATTGGTGACAAAAACGTCACCTCCAATAAGGTCATCATATTTGAATAAATCTTCTCTATGATTTATACTTAAAACAACGGCTCTGGCAACATCAATAGCAGCACCTCCGCCTAATCCAATGATAGCATCACATTTATTTGAATCAAAGGCATCGCGACCTTTGAGCACATCAGATTTGACGGGATTCTTATGGATATCATGAAAAACGGCGATAGAAATTCCTTTTTTCTGAACATCGCGAATCAGCGTATGGGTAAAATCGAGGGTAGCGATAATTGGGTCAGTCACCAATAAAGGGTGCTTAATATCTTTACTTTTCAGATAGTCAGCAAGTTCAGTAACGGCACCTGCACCAAATCGAATAATGGTTGGAAAATTAAATTGCACCATAAGATTTAACTTCAGATATGTCTTTATATAATTTCAAAATAACGTTTATACTCCCAGTCAGTGACTGCTTTGAGATGTTGTTTCCATTCCCATTCCCTGCTCATAGTAAAATGGTCAACGAAGGTATCTCCGAACAATTCCCTGGCCACGGGAGAATCTTTCATTTTCCGGGTGGCCTCAATCAATGTGCCTGGAATATTTTCATTCCCCGTTTCCTTGTAGCCATTGCCAACGGTTTGGGGCTGATGCAAATGCAGTTGATTTTTGATGCCATATAGCCCGGAAGCCAGACAGGCCGCCATGGCTAAATAGGGATTCACGTCACTGCCAATAACCCTCGTTTCAATTCTTGTAGCAGAGGCACTGCCAGCCAACACACGAAGAGCGACGGTCCGGTTATCGATACCCCAGGTAAGGGTAGTTGGTGCCCAGGCACCTTCCACTAAGCGCTTATAGCTATTTATGGTTGGGGCGAACATGGGTAAAATATGAGGAAGGCAATAGAGTTGTCCTGCCAGATAAGAACGGGCGAGGTCACTAAGTTTTTTTGGGTCATTTTCCGAATAAAACAAATTTCTTCCACCCTCGTTATTCCAGAGACTTTGATGGACATGTCCACCGCAACCTGGCAGATTTTCATCTATTTTAGCCATAAAAGTGGCCATAATACCCTGTCTGTAAGCTATTTCCTTAACAGCCGTTTTAAATAAGACTGCCCGATCAGCGGCTTCTAAAATACCCGAATATTCAATGGCGGCCTCATAAGTACCTGGTCCTGTTTCTGTATGCAAGCCTTCAATGGGAATGCCGAACTGAGTCAGCCCATCAAACAAGGCATTAAAATAATCCTGGTGTAAGGAGGTTCGTAAAACAGAATAACCAAACATACCTGGGGACAAAGGGCGTAGATTTTTATACTGTTTATCGTTGGCAGAATGGGGAGATTCCGAAAAATTAAACCATTCAAATTCCTGGGCAAAAATGGGGGTAAAACCCATATTACTTGCTGTAACGCGCGTATTTTTAAGTAATTGCCTTGGACAGACCGCTGCTGCATGACTGGAAAGGGGATCCATTTCACCAAGGAAAAATGGAAGGTCATTTTCCCAGGGAATTTTCCTGAAAGTATGTACGTCCAACACGGCGGGACTATCGGGAAAACCTGCATGCCAGCCACTGATTTTACCTTTATCATAAAGCGCATCTTCCATGTCCCAACCAAAGATAACATCACAAAATCCCATCCCTTTTTCAATGATGGAGACAAATTTTTCCGAGGAAATATATTTGCCTCTTAATATGCCGTCTATATCAGCAACGGCTATTTTTACCCTTTTGGCTGGATGATTGGCAACGTATTTTAAAATGCTGGCTATGTCCATGATTTATAATATGTTTTTTTTAAGCCTTAAAAATATACATACGCTAATTAGCAAGATGCTGAAAAACAACAGGAACAAAACGAGATTGAATACGATCATAGCAATCAATGCTACCAGGGTGATGATGAGCGCAGTATAAGGAAAAAGAGGATAAAATGGAACTTTAAATGGTCTATGCAGTTCTGGTTCACGCATTCTCAATTTTATGAGGGAGATCATGGAAAAGAAATACAAAAACAGGGCACCAAAGACAGCGATAGTTATTATTTCTGCCGTTTTTCCTGTTAATAACGCTAATATTCCAATGCCCATATTTAATAATAAGGCATTGGCAGGTGTGTGAAATGTCGGATGTATTTTACCAAAAACAGGCGGGGCAAAACGCACCTTTCCAAATTCATAGCTAGCCCTTCCCGCCGCAAGAATAAGTCCGTGGAAAGAAGCAATAAGTCCAAATAAACCTACCGTTATCAGCAAATGGTATAGGAAATTATTTTCACCCACGATGTTTATCAGGGCTAATGGTAAGGGAGAATCAGAGGTGGAGCCGTCAGTTCTATATACAATATTTTCCCAGCCACCTACACCCACGGCGCCAGCAAAAACCAATAGACACAAGGCGATTAAAGTAATTAAAGCAGAGCTAAAGCCCACTTTTATGGTTCGCTGAGGATTTATAGTCTCCTCAGCAACATTAGCAACCCCTTCAAGGCCTAAAAAAAACCAAATGGCAAAGGGAAGGGCTGCAAATATGCCAGAGATACCATTAGGCAACGAATTTTCGAAGAAGGCGTCGGAAGAAAAGTGGGGAAGAGTAATTCCTGCAAAAAGTAACAATTCACCAACGGCAAAAAGAGTGATACCCAGTTCAAAAAGAGCGGAAATTTTAACGCCCCGTATGTTAAGCGCCGTGAACAGAATATAGCTAATGATCGATATGACAATAATGGGTACGGAAGGGAAGAATAAATTAAAATAAGCGCCAATGGCAAAAGCAATCGCTGGCGGCGCAAATATAAATTCTATGTTTTGGGCCATCCCGGCAACAAATCCCCAGGTGTCGCCAAAGGCTCTTCTTGTATAATCGAAACCGCCTCCAGCTTTGGGAATAGCTGAGGCTAGTTCAGCATAACTAAAAGTAAAGGTGAGATATAAAATAATAATGAAAAAAGTAGCTATCGCCAATCCCAGGGTTCCCCCTTTCTCCAGACCCAGATTCCACCCGAAATACATGCCTGAAATAACATAGCCTACCCCCAATCCCCAAAGCATAAGGGGGGTTAAAGTTCTGCTTAATTTTGCTTCCTCCTCCGGCGAGACTGATTTTTTCATGTTGATTGGGTATGACACGAAGTTATCAAATTCTTACGATAAGCGGAATTAAAAAGGAATATTAAGTCGATTTATCTTTAATGCCTTTACTTAAGGCATATTTTTTTAAATTTTCCCTTAACATTTTTCGTGCTCGAAATAATCTGGAACGAATCGTCCCCATCGGTAATTTTAAAATTTCAGCTATTTCCTCATAACTGAAACCTTCCAAATCACTAAGTAAAAGCGTTATCCGGTAAGTGTCGCTCAACTGATAAATGGCTCGGGTAACCTCGTCGTCCAGTAAAGAATCAAATATTTCTTCCCTTAAGTCGGTGGCGTCGGGAAGCTCAATTTTATCTTCAAAATTAACTTCCTTTGGGAGTCGCTTCTTTTTTCGATAGGCATTAATATAGCTATTTTTTAAAATGGAAAACAACCATGCCTTAGGATTTGCATCTCTTTGAAAAGTATCTATCGATTTGAATGCCTTTAAAAGCGTTTCCTGAACTAAATCTTGTGCATCTTCCTCCTGCCTGGTCAAATGATAAGCAAAGGAAAATAAAGATTCTACGAAAGGAAGAAATAATTCTTCAAATTTTTTATCCTCTTGAGGCATTACTTTTAGATATTTCTACAGAATTGATAAAAAAGACCTACTTTTGCAAATCTATGAAAACAAGAACAATTCTTTTAGGTTTATCTGTGCTGCTTAGCACATTGATTTTCTCCGGCTGTAAGGGCGAGTTTGAAAAGATTCGTACCTCAGGGGACGCAGAACGTTTATATACTGCTGCGATGGATTATTATGAAGATGAGGAGTACCAAAAAGCTCAAACACTGCTCGAGCTAATTATTAGTAGTTACCGCGGTAAAAAAGAAGCGGAAGAGATTTATTATAAATATTCTTTCACATTTTATTATTTGGGGAATTATACTTCAGCCTCCAGCTACTTCAAAAATTTCACACAGACTTACGGAAATAGTCCGCTAAAACAGGAGGCAGATTTTATGTCTGCTTACTCAAATTACCAACTGTCTCCTAACTTTAGGCTGGATCAAACGAATTCTTTGCAGGCTATTAGTGAGTTACAACTCTTTATAAATACTTATCCCGATAGTGAAAGGGTTCCTCAATGCAATGAACTCATTGAAAGAATGCGCGATAAACTGGAGGAAAAAGTATTAGATGAAGGTCGTCTCTATTTTAATATGAGGAGATATAACTCGGCTATTCAATCTTATGAAAATCTGTTGAAAGATTTTCCCGAGACTGAAAATGCTATGAATATTCGCGTAATGATTATTCGTTCCGCTTTCTTGCTGGCGGAAAATAGTATCTACGAAAAGCGTAAAGAACGTTTGGAAGACGCGCAAAAAAGAGTAGATGAGTTTTTGCGAAAATACCCAAAGTCAACGTACGTTAAGGAAGTAACTAACTTCAAAGAGGAGATTATTAAAAAGCTTAACTTATTTCAATAATATGGATATTAAAACTAAAGTTCAGGGTGTTGACCCAAATGTTCAACCTCGCGATATTGATGGTATTTCTGGAAAAGCAGCCAATATTTACGAAGCATTGGCTATTATTTCTAAGCGCTCTCAGCAATTAAGTGTTGAGCTTAAACGCGAGCTAAATAATAAATTGGAGGAATTTGCCGTTAGTTCTGAGACCATCGAAGAAATCAGTGAAAACAAAGAGCAAATTGAAATTTCTAAATTCTACGAGCGTCTGCCCAACCCTTCTATTATTGCTTTAGAAGAGTTCATCCGTGGTGATATAGCTCACCGTTATGTAGAAAAAGAAATTGAGGATTAATTAAGTTCCAAAAATTGATATCATGAGACTAATACTGCTTTTTCTATTATTTAGCGTTTCAGTCCATGCTCAGGAATTTAACTTTTCTGTAAAAATAAATACCCAAAAACTACAAACGGTAGATCCAAAGGTTTTTCTTACCCTGGAACAAAGTATTAGTGAGTTTCTCAATACTACCCGGTGGACAGAAAATAATTATCAGCCGTTTGAACGCATTAAGGGTAATTTTTTACTTACCATTCAGGAAGAATTGTCCACTACTTCCTTTAAGGCAGAATTGGCTATTCAAGCGACAAGACCCGTTTTTGGCGCTGGTACTTATGCCACTACGTTGATTAACCATATTGATAAGGATTTTACTTTTTCGTATGAACAGTTCCAGCCTATTCAGTATTCCAAAAATACTTATGTTGATAACTTAAGTAGTGTTCTGTCATTTTATGCGTTTGTTATTTTAGGTCTCGATGGTGATTCATTTTCCTTGAACGGTGGAAATCAATCGTTTCAAAATGCTTTTGATATTATTTCAAATGCGCCTCAGGGAAATGGTACAGGATGGGGTACCGATGGAAGTAGGAATAGATATTGGTTGTTGGAAAATATTCTTTCTCCCCGATGCAGAGCCTACAGAGAAGCAATGTACATCTATCATCGCCTGGCTATGGATGTAATGCACCAGGATGCAGCTAAAGCAAGGGTGATTTTAACGGAAGCACTTACAAATATGGAAAAAGTGAATATGGCTTATCCAAATGCCATGATTACCCAAATTTTTGTTAATGCTAAGGCCTTAGAACTAACTGAAATTTTTAAAAGGGGAACGCCTGAGGAAAAAGATATATTCTCCAGAGTATTCATGCGTATTGACGCCCCTAATGCGGAAAGGTATCGATCTATTCGATGATGCATATAATCCGGATAAATGGTTCTACAAAACAAATATTACCGAACTATTTGGTTAAATGAAGATTCCTCAGGTGATGTTTGTGTGTTAGATCAGCGTGAACTCCCTTTTTCAATAAAAATTCTTACCTTAAGAAATTTAGAAGACGCAGCTTCTGCCATTGAAAATATGGCAGTTCGTGGTGCACCGCAAATTGGCGCTACCGCTGCATTTGCTTTTTATCTGGCAGCCAGAGAAAGGACGGAAGATGTTTCCTTCACTGATTTTATATCTTCTGTTTCAGATAGACTTGCTGTTACCCGACCCACCGCAGTAGATCTCTTTTATGCCATTGAATTGCAAAAAAGGGCATTGACAGCTTTGGCTGATCAGTCCTTGGCTAATTTCGATTCCTTGAAGGAAAAAGCTATCTCCGTTGCCTTGAGAACAGCTCAAAAATGGTGCGACGATAGCATAAAGGAATGTGAGGCCATTGGTCAGGCCGGCCTTGAAGTAATAAAAAAAATACATGCTAAAACAGGAAAACCTGTTAATATTCTTACCCATTGTAATGCCGGTTGGTTAGCTTGTATTGATATTGGTACAGCTACCGCTCCTATTTATGCTGCGCAAAAAGAGGGAATTCCCGTTCATGTGTGGGTTGATGAAACCAGACCAAGAAACCAGGGAAGCCGTTTAACTGCCTTTGAATTACAGGAACAGAAGGTTCCTTTTACACTCATTACCGATAATGCAGGCGGTCATCTTATGCAACATGGACTGGTTGACATGGTCATAGTAGGTACGGACAGGACTACCCGAAATGGAGACGTAGCTAATAAAATTGGAACTTATCTTAAGGCCTTAGCCGCTTTTGATAACCAAATTCCTTTTTATGTGGGTTTGCCTTTGTCTTCTTTAGATGCCAATATCGCTGACGGGGTAAAGGAAATACCCATTGAGGAACGCAGTGCTGATGAGGTGCATTGGATAGAAGGTTGGAGTGGCACAAAAATAGAAAAGGTACGGATTTCGCCGTTTGATGCCCCAGCGGCAAATTTTGGTTTTGATGTTACGCCCGCCAGACTCATTACCGGGGGCTTAATTACCGCTAAGGGTATTTGTCCAGCAAATGAGAGGGATATCAGCCATTTTTTTGGATTATGATAGACGAAGGTTATATTAAATACGAGGCTATCTGGCATCCTTCCTCGCCTTTTGAGACTTCAGTAACAGATTCTTTGATTGTTCACCGGCAATTAATGCTTAAGTATGACCTTATTGGCGCTTATCCCGATGGTATTGGCTTTGGAAATATTAGTAAAAGAAATGGTCAATCCAATTCGTTTGTGATTTCGGGTTCTGCCACCGGCTCAGTACCAATGCTGACCAGCGCCCATTTTTCTTTGGTTTTAAAAACAGATCCTATTCTAAATAAACTTTGGTGCACAGGGCCTCATATTGCTTCCTCAGAAGCGATGAGCCATGCAACTTTTTATACTATTTTACCCCATATAAATGCCGTGATTCATGTTCATCATGAAAAATTATGGCAAAAATATCTTTTTACCCTGCCCACAACCGCTGCTGAAGCAACTTATGGCAGTCCTGAAATGGTGAAGGAAATTGAGAGATTATTGAGTGACCCAACAGTGGCTGATGGGAATATGATATTTATGGCCGGACATACCGATGGCATTTTTGCTTTCGGTTCTGACTTGGAGGGGATTTCAGCTAAACTTATTCAACTGCTTTCCACCCTTTAAGCAGGTCGGAAAAAGACCTTTTCTGTCCTTATTCTCTCAGTTAGCTTATTAAATTGCAGCATACCTTGCATCAAAAAATAAAATGCTGCGATGTCTCCTTTTGCTAGGTTTGTTTTTAAAAGCGAATGATTCCTTTTCTCAAATTTCTGCCACCGTGAGTGTACATGGGGTGAAAGAAGATTGGATGCAAAAGGGGCAGGATTATTGGGTTATTCCCATTGGTAAGAAAGGTATTTATAGAATTTCAACAGAGGAGTTGGTGAAAAATGGCTTACCTCATTTAAATGATACGTCTAATTATCAATTCCAACTCTATGCATTAGGTGTTCCCATTCCTTTTTTTATCCATCATGCGAATACGGTTTCACCCATTTCCTATTTGGAGTTTTATGGAGAAGGAGATGAAGGGAAATCAGATGATTTGCTATTTAATAAAATATTCCCCCGGCTAAATCCCCTTTATAGCTTATTTACCGATACAACCTATTATTTTTTAAGCTGGCAACGAAAGGAAAAACTGACAACTCCTCTGGTAATTATGGGACAAGTGCCCCTTATTAAAAATTGGACGCCTGGCATCGTTTTCCTAAAGAATCAAG
>BJGN01000088.1 GCA_014190515.1 Bacteroidota bacterium | reverse complement strand
TAAAGCCTCCGTTGAGGTAATCACTCTTTTTTTATCATAATTAAAAGCTTCCGGAACGATAGGTTTTGAACCAGTAGCGATGATAAATTTATGAGATTCAACCACTAAAGCTTCGCCGTCAATTTTTAAGACCTTAATTTTATTACTGTCAGTAAATGAGGCATGGCCATGAAAAACATCAATCTTATTTTTTTTCATCAAGAAATCTATGCCTTTTACCGTTTGTTCAACTACCTCGTTTTTACGTTGTATCATTTTGGGCATATCCACACTCAGACTACCCACGTTTATACCGTGACTACTAAATTTTTCCTTAGCTGCAAAATAGTGTTCTGAAGAATCTAACAACGCTTTTGAAGGGATACAACCTACATTTAAACAAGTGCCACCCAATGAATTATACTTTTCTACCAGAGCCGTTTTCATACCTAATTGCGCACATCTGATAGCTGCTACGTACCCTCCCGGACCTGCACCAATAACTGTTACATCATATTTCATTACTGTCAAAAATTTTTACGAATTTACAAACGAACCATACGATTTACTGCTGCAAACAACAATATCTGCTAAATATTTGTTCCCTGACACATTATATTTAGCTTTAAAAAAGCTAAGCTTCACCTTTTGGGTTATTATCCTCTCTCTTATTTTCATTTGGTTTATTTTCCGGCCTGGTACCACCACCCTGGCGAAATGGAGGACGATTCCCTTGTGGACGGAAACCTTGAGGAGGTCTGTTTCCTTGCGGCCTGTTTCCTGTTGGTCTTTCACCCGTATTTGGTCTTTCCGCAGGATTTGGTCGGTTACTTTGTTGGGGCCTGTTTCCTTGCACAGGTCTTTGGTCAGACCTATTATTTTCATTGGGACGGCCACCTTCGGGACGATTTCCATGTGGCGGTCTGTTCGTTGTTAGTTGAGGGCGATCGTCTGAGGGCCTTCTATCTTGAAAACGGCTACTTTTCTTTTTCTTCCTGCGAATTTCTTCGGGTAATTCAACCGCGCCGGTGACATCGGAATAATCCTTTCCACCACCTTCGAACTCCTCTGGTTTGACTGCGCCTTCCATTTCTTTAAAGTCAGGCAAAAAGTTCCCTCTCATGGCAGCATGCTGAATCTCTTTAACCATGTCTATCGTCTGAGGGTATAATTTACCTCTTCCGTGATCTTGTTCGTATGCATAAAAAAGAAGACCTTTAAAGATATCCGTTTTAACTAAAATAGCTTTTCCCTTTAATGTTTCTATTCTATCGGCACGCTCAGGGAACGATTCTATGGCTTCCATATAGGTATCCAGTTCAAAATTGAGGCAGCATTTTAACCTACCACACTGACCTGACAATTTTGCCTGATTAATAGCCAGGTTCTGATATCTGGCTGCTGTTGTGGAGACTGATTTGAAATCGGACAACCAGGTGGAACAGCATAATTCTCTTCCACAGGAGCCAATGCCCCCAATTCTGGAAGATTCTTGCCTCGCTCCAATTTGCCTCATTTCAATTTTAACTCTAAATTCTCTCGCAAAGATTCTAATCAATTCACGGAAATCCACTCTGCCATCTGCCGTATAATAAAAGGTAGCCTTTCTCTTATCTCCCTGATATTCAACATCTCCGATCTTCATATCTAAATCTAAAGACCTGGAAATGGCTCTGGCTTTGATAAGTGTTGGAATATCCTGTTTACGGGCATCCTCCAATCTTTCCAGGTCACGTTCATTAGCTAATCGAATAACCGACGTAAAGACCGTATTTTCTCTTACCCTTTTTTTCTTTAATTGTAAGCGAACAAGCTCCCCCATCAAGGTAACTCTGCCAACGTCATACCCCGTTCCAGTTTCTACGACAACATCGGCGCCAACATAAATTTCAGGTAAATTCTCGAGAATAAAGAAGCCTTTATGTGAGCCATTTTTGAAACTCACCTCCACTAAATCGAACGGATAAGCATCGCGAACATCCAAAGCAGACAACCAATCATAAGTATTGAGTCTATTACATGAACCCGTAGCACAACTACCTTTACTTTTACAACCTTTTACCTCACCATCACTTGTATTACACACTGTACAACCTGCACATCCCATAATTTATTATTTATAATTGTTCCATATACGGCCTTCCCCAAAATTAATATTGGATAAAAAGGCTATAAATTAAAAAATTTATTTTGCATAATCTGATGAAATTTAATGGACAAATCTAAAAACAAAATTTTAGGATTTGCATTTCTTTCCAAATGTGCAAAATTCTCATCGGCTAAATGAGTCATTTGTTCCAACTGTTTGTCGGTCAGAATGGCTCTTAACTTTTCTGAAGTAGCTATCATTTCCTTAGGTATATTTGATTTTTCCTGACCTAAAATTGGTAAAACCAAAAGACCTCTAAAAAAATGTAAACTATATCTAATAAATATTTTTTGTTTCTCCTTTGTCCAAACGGCTATTTCATCTACCCATCGACTCATTTCCAATCCATTTCCCTTATAACATTTTCTCATCCAGTCAATTAGAATACCAGCATTCATATCTTCCTGTTCTGCCATTAAAGCAATGGCTTCAGAGAAACTACCATTAGCCAGTTGAATAACGGTATTGAGTTGTAAGTCGGTAACGGAAGGATAAATGCTCTTCAGTGTTTTATCCAATACCTCGTCTGTCAACAAAGGTACTTTAATCAATTGGCAACGAGACATAATCGTTTGCAATATTTGATCTGATTGTTCTGCAACGAGGATAAAATGAGTATCTGGTGGAGGTTCCTCCAGTATTTTCAGCAATCTATTGCCCTCTTTACCTAAGTATTCCGGCAACCAGATAATCATAACGCGCACCTCAGCCTCGGCACATTTAAGGCTTAATTTTCTTCTAATATTAAAACATTCCTCTTTATTGATGTTAGCCTGTTTATTATCTGCGGCAATTTCATTAATCCAATCATCTTTTGTAAAATAATGCTTTTTCATCAAAAGGTTTCGCCAAACTGGCAATAGATTATCACTGGTGACATCTTTTCCTGTTGTTGGAAAAGCAAAATGAACGTCTGGATGAAGGTATTTAAAAGAGCGGTTACAAGAAGGACAGGCTCCACAGGCTTCTCCCTGAACCGGGCTTGGGCAAACCATGGCATGCGCCATAGCGATAGCCAAAGGCAAAGCGCCAACACCTGAAGAACCTAAAAGCAACACAGCATGAGGAACTTTATGCTGAATTATCATGCTTCGAATATTGTCCTTAACCCTTTCCTGACCTACAACCTCTGAAAATTTCATTTGTGACGTAATATTTTCCCATTCAATACAAAAATAAGGATAATAATGGCTAATGCGCCTCCAGCCAATTATTTCCACTTTTCACCTCAACCTCGATAGGAACTTTCAAAGAAGGCATAGCATGACACATTTTATCTCTTATGAGCACTGATAATTTTTCAACTTCCGCTTTTGGTACATCAAAAACTAATTCGTCATGTACCTGAAGAATCATTCTGGCACCCCAGTTTCCATTTTTTAATTCTTTATGAATAGAAAGCATGGCCATTTTAATTAAATCAGCAGCAGAACCCTGAATAGGTGTATTAATGGCCATTCTTTCCGCATTACTTTTTTCCAGCGAGCTATTTGAATGAATATCCCTTAATATTCTTTTTCGACCCATTAATGTCATGACATAACCTTTTTTACGGGCCATATCAACGGTTTTTTCCATATAGGATTTTAGACCGTGATATTGTAAAAAATAGGCGTCAATCAACGCTTTCGATTCATTGCGGGAAATACCCAACTGCTTTGAAAGGTTGGTGGATCCTGCACCATAAATGATACTAAAATTAACTGTTTTCGCCCTATACCTTTGTTCTTTAGAAACCTCCTCATAAGGAATGCCAAATACTTTGGCCGCCGTTGCCCTGTGAATATCCTGCCCCTTTTGAAAAGCTTCCAGCATACCTTCATCACCACTTATTTCCGCAATAATCCTGAGCTCTATTTGTGAATAATCTGCCGCTACTAACACATGATTTTCGTCCCGTGGTATGAACGCCTCCCTCACTTTGGCGCCTTCCTCTGTTCGAATAGGAATATTCTGTAAATTAGGATTATTAGAGCTAAGCCTTCCCGTTGCGGTCAATGCCTGATTAAATGAGGAGTGAATTCTTTTGGTGTTTGGATTCACCATATTGGGAAGAGCGTCAACGTAGGTAGATTTGAGTTTTGACAGACCCCTGTGGTTAAGAATTTCTCCAATGATGGGGTGTTGCCCATCCAGTTCCGCCAGTTTTTCCTCGTCCGTAGCATATTGCCCCGATTTGGTTTTCCTCCATTTGTAAGGTATTTTTAATTTGTCGAACAAAATTTCCCCTACTTGCTTAGGTGAAGCAATATTAAATGAGGCGCCTGCGAGCTCGTAAATTTTATTTTCAAGAAGTTTTATCTCCTCCTTGAGTTGAATAGAATAAGTATTTAAAAAATCCACATCTACACGGATACCTTCATATTCCATATCAGCTAAAACCTTTAATAACGGCGCTTCCAAATTATTAAACAGTTCATATAAATTTTCTTTTATCAACAAAGGCTCTAAATGATTTTTCAGCTGCATAGTTATATCCGCGTCCTCAGCTGCATATTCCTTAACATCATTTACCTCAATATCTCTCATAGTCTTCTGCCCCGCACCTTTTTTACCAATCAACGAAGAAATAGAAACTGGTTTATAATCGAGGTAAGACTCAGAAAGATAATCCATATTATGCCTCAATTCAGGTTCCAGAAGATAATGGGCAATCATAGTATCAAAAAAGGGACCTGGGAGTTCCACGCTATAATTTTTCATGACCATGGCATCGAACTTAATATTCTGTCCGACCAATATTATTCTATTATTTTCCAGCACAGGTCTTAATATGTCAACTATTTCCATAGCGATTTTTCTATCTGCTGGAATAGATATATACCAGGCTATGCCCTTTTTGTAGGCAAAAGAAATACCCACCAGATTAGCTAAGGTAGCGTCAATATTATCTGTTTCTGTATCAAAGCAGAGGGTATCTTGTTGTAAAAGGTCCTCGACCAACTTTTTAATTTCTGCATGCTCCTCAACTAAATAATAGGTATGCGGTGTATTTTCGATATTAAAATTGGCAATACGCGCTGTTTTTTCAGTTATATTTTTAGTAGTGGGTTCAACTTCCTTTTCTTCTGGAAAATCAAACGAGCCCTGGGCTGAAGTATTTGAAGGAACAGGTTTTGTCGTAGGGTCAGGACCTAAAATATTCATAGAAATAGACCGAAACTCTAACTCCTTAAAGAGATCTGCCAATACTGTTCTATCGAGAGGATCGAGATGCAGATCTGTTACATTAAATTCTATAGGCACATTAACATCAATCGTCGCCAATTGATAGGACAATCGGGCCTGATCAGCAAATTCTACCAATCGTTCTCCATTTTTTCCCTTTATATTTTGGGCATTGGCTAATATATTTTCGAGCGAACCATATTCTTTTAATAATGCCGCTGCTGTTTTAGGACCAATACCGGGAACGCCGGGAATATTATCGACACTATCCCCTTGTAAACCAAGGATATCAATTACCTGATTTACGTTTTGAATATCCCACATTTCACAAATTTCCTTTTCCCCAAGTAATTCTATACCATTGCCTTGTCGGGAAGGTTTATACATGATAATATTAGGCGAAACCAACTGACCATAATCCTTATCAGGAGTGACCATATAAACGGTAAAACCATCATCACCTGCTCTTTTGGCGATGGTACCAATGACATCATCTGCTTCGAAACCGGGAACACAAAGAATAGGAATATGAAAACCCTTTAATATTTTTTGAATCCAGGGAATTGCCACACCAATATCTTCTGGCTGTTCCTCTCTGTTTGCTTTGTATTTTGGATATTGTTCATGTCTGAAAGTTGGACCATGAGGGTCAAAAGCAACAGCTATATGGGTAGGTTTTTCTGTCCTTAAAAGATCCCATAACATCCGGGTAAATCCGTTAATTGCAGAGGTATTCAAACCCTTTGAATTTATCAATGGCCTGGTGATAAACGCAAAATGAGCGCGATATACCAATGCGTGTCCATCCAAAAGGAATAATTTTTTCTCATTCATCCAAATAATATTTTCAGGTGTTTTTAGTAGACTCGTTTTAAAATGTTAGGGCATATTTCATAAGCATTTGCTGATTGATGCTGACAGCTCTTCCCAGGCCTCTTACGCCATTCGGTTGGCTGTAATCGGTAATTTGCACCAACACGTCACGATCATAATAAGCATTAACTGTTAAAGAAAGTTGAAATCCCTTAATTATTTTCATACTCAAATCATTTGTCCAATACTGTAAATCTACGTATTTAAAATCCTTTAGATAGTTTGAATATAATTGAATAGCTGAGGCGTAAGTGAATTTATTTTCCCAAAATTTCGTTTTGTAACTTAATCTTAACAAGGTACCTAATTGTTTATCAATGTTTTCCGCTGAAAAGATAGTTCCGGTGGATGATTTTTCTACAGGATTACCATGAACGCCTAAAAAGGCAATCTCATCATTATTAACAATAATAAATCGACCTGCCAGAGGTGAATAATAAATAGCCCATTTATCATTGGGCCTAAAATCCATGCCAGCTGAGACACTAATCTGAGCAGGTGAAAAAAACAAGGATTGTAATCTGGTATCTTTTCCATCTAATTTTTTGAGGAAATTTCCAGGAAAAGAAGCGGGCCCTTTGTATGTAGGGGCAATCTGGCTGATAAAATTAACACCTGAAGCATAAGATAATTTGGATTTCCCCGATGCCTTGATACCCAGTCTGGAGTCCATTCTTATTTCATCAATTGATTTTTGAAAGGGAACTTTGGTAAGAGTTCCTTGCCCAATGACACCTGCACCTAATCGTTGAACGCCAAATTGGGAAACAAAGGTATTATCCCAAACTGCTCTCTTTTTTTTATATTTTGCACTGAAATTAATCGCACCGCCAAATCCTACTCTATTTTGGCCCGAACCAACTCTTGGATTTAGTTGTAAAAGTTGTACCCCGTCAACCCCGATGCCCAAACCAATATCCCAGATAGAATCTTTTTTTATTTTTTTTCCCTCTTCCTTTTTTTGAGCAAATATGGACGGTATTAAAAGGAAACAAAAAGATACGCAAAGAAACAATTTACCTATCCATTTCATCTGAATCATCTGATTTAATTAAAGCATATTTTTCGGTCGTCAACTTATGCAAGGGTAAGGTAACCCATGTTTTTTCGTCTGTTTTAACGGTAAAAGATCCTGAATCAATGGCAACCACGATACCTTCAACCTCGTCAATTTTGATGGTATCTCCCACTTGAATTTTATTTCGATTGTAATAACCACTTAAAATATTTGACAATAATGGTTTTGAAGCGGCACCATATCCAATAGCAAAAGCGAGCATAATTCCCGCCAAAATGATAGATAGATTGATTTGAATAAATCCTGTTTCAATGCCAGACTGTTCCAAAGCGATGAGCGCAATATTGACAAATATAAAATAAAAGACTAAGTTAGAAATGAGGCTTGCCGCAGGAATATCCATGGAATAACAAGCTGTTCTAACAAAACCTCTTAGTAAATCTGCCAGAAAAATGCCAAGCAAAAAGACAAAAATGGCAGAAATTAGACGGGGTAAATAAGTAAATACCAACGTTATTATTTCGGAAAGCGCCTGGACTTCCAATACATCTACTGCAATTAAAACAAAGAGGAAAAAGAAAAAATAATAAATGAGTTTGGCAATAATTTTACCTGATCTGAAGCGTAAAGGCGTTTTATTTAATACCTCTATATTTCCCAATCGTCCTAAAAAATGATCTACCCCGATTTTATCAAAAAACCTGGATACCAGTTTGGCAATAATTTTTCCAATAAGTACACCAAGTAATACTAATATTGTGGCAAGTAATATCCTCGGGAACAAATTGATGCCATAATTAAGAGTTTGATTTAACGATTGCTCCCAACGAAGCCAAAAAGAATTTGCAGATATATTAACCATTAAATTTTCCATAACGATAATTTTAATCCTTTAATTCAGGTGGATTTGGAAATCTGTTCTTAACATTTGAATTATTTGTGTCAAGTAAATCTGAGAAAGTCAAAAAGAAATTAGGTACAAATAAATCAACTATTTGACCAACCATTCGAAAAAGGGAAATTCTGCTATGAATACTTTTTCTTATGACCTCCTGTTGAAAAGGTTCTAAGAAAAGTTCATTCTCATCGATTAGTTTTTGAAAATTATTTCGACTCATTTCGATTTTTTTTCATTTTCTTCCAATATCATTCGATTTTTTTGTGCTTTTGCCTTAGCTCTTTTTAGCTGCATCTTTACAGCACTTTCCGATTTCGACACAATTAGAGAAATTTCCTTTATTGACAAATCATCTTGATATTTCATTAATAACATAAGCCTGTCCCCAAGAGCCAGTGAATCCAGAACAGATTTAAGCTGTCCTATTTCCATATTTAATAAAACTTCGTCAGAAACCTCGTCTTCTATATCTGTGATTTTATCAAAATCGTCAGAAAATAGTTCCACCGCTTTTTTGGATCGCCTTAAAAAATCGATACAATAATTGTAAGTAATAGCATAAACCCAAGTCGAGAATCTTGCCTTTTCTTCAAAACGAATCAGATTGAGAAAAATTTTAAGAAAAATTTCCTGTGTTGCATCTCTGGCTAAGCTTTCTTCTTTGAGAATAGAAATACATTTTGCATACACCTTCTTAACATAACGATTATAAAGTAAGGAGAAACATTGTTCCGACTGGTATTTGAGATACATTTTAATTACCTCTGAATCGCCCATTTCCTCTTTACAATAAAATTCCACCGTATATCAATTTAGCGAAAAAACCTATTTATACTTTCCCTCTATTTTTTAAAGTCCAGACGGATATAATCATTCGGAAAGGAAAAATAATACTGGCCACAATAGCACCAGAACCAAAAAACACCATTTCATAGTACATATAATTACCTAATCGCTGAGCTTCATCGGCTGATAAATTTCGCATTGGATAATACATTCCTTCCTCATCCAAAAAAGTACGAAAACCATGTAACCCGCTAATAAGGTAGAAGATAAAAGGAATAAAAATAAATACCAACGCCACTTTTACGGCTTGTTGTTTAGCTAGCAACGAATATTTCAGTAAAAATACATATCGGGTGACAAGAATAAAAGTAAAGATAAAAACGATGTTTTCTGTAAAAAAGGGATAATCAACCTTTGAATTTGTCAGTGGTAAAATCACTAAAAAAGCTAAAATAATGGTAAAAACCAATATTAAAAGTTCCAAAACAAGAGTGTATTGAAAACCAAATGACTTGTTGTTCAAATTTATTATTAATTTAACGTTAAATAATTGATTATAAGTAAAAAGGGAAATAAAAAAAGGTAATATAGCATTCCTTTATTTTAATAATTCCGTACCTTTCTAAAGGTAATAAAACTCCAAATTAAACAAATATTTTAAAAAAGTGAATGAACATGGAAACTATTTTGGTGCTTAACGCCGATTACACGCCGCTAAATTTAACGACTTTCCGAAGAGCGTTAAAACTTATAATGAAGGGTAAAGCTGAAATAGTTAAAAATGAGGAGGTAGAGGTGGTAAGAAGTGAAAAACTGGCTTATCCAAAACCATTAATCATACGCCTTTTAAATTACATCAAAAGTAAAGTAAAGACATTCAAAGTAAACCGAAACCGTATTTACAAAAGAGATAATCATGAATGCGCATATTGTGGTTCTAAAAAACAACTGACTATTGACCATATAATACCTAAATCAAGAGGAGGTAAGAATACCTGGAATAATCTCATTTCCAGTTGTTTGTCTTGTAATTTAAAAAAAGGAGATCGCACACCCGACGAAGCTGGAATGCCGTTAAGATTTAGCGCTAAAGTACCAAATCTATTAAGTTCAGACCTTTATACGTCTAAAATATGGATTGAGTATAAGGAATCATTCTAAGAATTTATTCGACTATTTGAATACTTACTCTCATCGAATTATTTGAAAATTCAAAATTAGAAGCCTCATAGACCTCAATGAGTAAAAAGTATAGCTCTACAAACTCAAACAGGACATCATTTTTTTGAATTTTATACGTTATAGGGAGCTCACTCAAACGTATAGAAAAAGAGTTAAGTGCTAAAAAATAGACTGAAAGATTGTTCCTAACTTTAGTTACGATTTAATTTCTTGAATTTTCTGTAAACTTTAGCTGAGGTTCTTTTCAATTGAATAGAATCCGATGTATAATTCCTAAAAACTAACATTAAAAGCGAGGTTGAAAATATCCAACCTCGCTCCTTCTTTAATATAAAATGATAAGGAAAAAACACGAAACTTAACCTCCCAAATGTCAATTATTAATAAACCCTGCTTACTCTTGAGATGAATTCATTTGCCTCCGGATAATTTGGGACGGTCATCTTTTTAGCATCCCACAATAAGCGAATTCTTCCAGGATAATCATAAGGAGCCCAGGAATCAGCCGTTTTTCCAGCTTGTAATTTCTTTACATCATAGCATCGAATGGCCAAATTAGCTATAAGTAAAGTTTCAGTGAGAGGAACAGCATCTTCGAAAGGTGATGAGGCCTTTCCAAGACCTTTACAAGCATTTACCCATACCATTTGGTGTGAACCAGTATAGCGAGGTAAAAAAGGTTCAGGTTTCGCTACTTTTTTCTGTTTATCTTTGAAAAGCAGTACCGGATTTTCACCGTACATATCACAAAGAAGCTTACCTTTTTCCCCTTCAAAAAGAGCGCCACCATCCCATGAACCAAAGGGTTCATTTTCACCTAATTCTTCGGGTCTCATAGGTTTAATTCCTCCATCGTACCAGAAAAGATCCACTCCGGGAAAAGTAAATTTAACCATAGAAGAAGGAGGGCAACTATCAGGATAATTAGCCTCAACAAAATCGCCAGACCAAACCGTTGTAGCACTTGCTTCAATAGCCGTTGGATATTTCAAATTTAATGCACGATAAGGAACTTGAAAGATATGGCAACCCATGTCCCCAAGAGAACCTGTACCAAAATCCCACCAGCCTCTCCATTTAAAGGGAAGATAGGCCTTATTATATTCCCTGTAAGGAGCGGGACCTAACCATAAATTCCAATCTAAAGTATTTGGAACTGATTCCTTTTGTACTGGAGTAGGGACACCTTGTGGCCAAACAGGACGATTTGTCCAAACATGTACCTTTTCTACCTTTCCAATGACACCTGACTGAATATATTCAGCTATAACTGCGTTACAGTCCAACGAAGCACCTTGATTTCCCATTTGGGTTACCACTTTACTTTTTTGGGCAGCGACGAGTAATTGTCTGGCTTCTCCTATATTATGGGTTAACGGTTTTTCAACATAAACATGCTTACCTAAATCCATCGCTAAAAGAGCTGCTGGCGTATGTGTATGATCTGGCGTTGCAATCATTACCGCATCAATATTCTTATGTTCTGCTTCAAACAATTTTCGAAAATCCTTATAAAGGGGAACCTTTGGAAATTCCTTTAAGGTATTTTCCGCTCTTTTAGTATCTACATCACAGAAAGCGACTAAATTTTCAGTGCCTTTGGTACTTCTAATATGGTCTTCAGCACGTCCACCAATCCCAATGTAAGCAATATTGAGTTTATCACTTGGTGCTTTATAACCCTTTCCCCCTAAAACATATCGAGGAACAATGGTAAAGCCAATTGCAGCCGCCGAAGCCTGTTTAATAAAAGTTCTTCTGGAATTATTCTGTTTATTTTTCATATTATAGATTATGAATTAAATGTACAAAAACTGATATTAATATCAAATAAATATTTTTGTAGAAATGGATCCCCGTTGGGAAAAGGGTACAATGAAACATTTTGTGCCGCCAGGGACCAAAAGGTACAATGAAACATTTTGTGCCGCCAGGGGCAAAATAGCCATAGACAGATGCCCAAATTTGGGAGGGTCAGGTATAGGCAAAAAAAAAGACCCTACAAGTTAATGCAGGATCTTTTTAATTTAGGTTGGCGGCGACTTACTCTCCCACCGTAAGGCAGTACCATCAGCGCTGAGGAGCTTAACTTCTCTGTTCGGAATGGGAAGAGGTGAACCCCCTCGCTATAAC
>BJGN01000087.1 GCA_014190515.1 Bacteroidota bacterium | reverse complement strand
TAAACTGGACTTGATTTTCTTGAAACTTATCAAGGCCTGGAAAAATGAAGGGAGCCAGCGCAAAATAAAATGAATCTCTTTTGAGCGTAGTATCCTTTGCAAAATCACCATCATAAAAAATAGTGCCTCCCGTTCTGCTATTTAGCACTGGAAAAGTGGAAATATTTTCTTTTCCCCCTTTATTTTCGGGCGCGTCAACGGCTAAAGTACCGGCGAAAGAATTAATTTCAGAGGTAAGGGAGAAGGCGTTGGGCATTTTCGATGAATCAGTGGGCGATTCCTTCAGAAATATCCTAAATCTTTTAATACTATCCAGTTTTATTTGATTTTGCTTGTAATTATATTCAAAATTTGTTCCTTCAAAATCCGTAAATCCAGCTTTTAACACCCCTGAAAAACGCATTACTCTTTCGGGAAGCAGGGTAATCTTGTTCTCGGTAGGTAATAATCTTACCCGATGCGAAGGGGAAAAATCTAAAAAATTAACCGCTTGAATCTGAATGCTTTTATTGTTAAGCGTAAGCCAGGCATTGACTCCATCCGTTTTAGAATCGATGCGTAAACGATCAAAATCACGTTTACCCAATGCAGCTTCAACGGTTAACAGAACCTTGTCGTTTACAATGATCTGGCTTTTCTCTTCCTGAAATTCAATATAACCTGATACTACCCATTCGTACAATAAGGATCTGATATTTTCTAAAGAATATTTAGGATTCAAAAGTGGTGCTAAGATACGTGCATCGAAAACCGTAGTTTGCTTTTCCTGACAAATTTGATACAATAATTGGAGTGGATTTTGAGTAGAAATACCTTTTAATCCGTCGAATTCATTTTCATTAAAGAAATTAAGGGATTCAAAACGAACAAATGGCTTTTTTAAAACGGGAAGTGCTTCCCTTCCGATCATAACAGAGTCATTATCAATTTGCATGACTAATTCTTCTGCTTGAATAGAAAATTTATGGGCGGAACTATAAAATAAATTTCTTCCTTTCCCCTTTTCGCCTCTTCGCAATAAAAGGGTTCGAGTCTTTGTGTTATAGTTGAAAATGAGTTCGGGGTGAACTATCGAATCAGTACCTAAAAATAAGGTTGATTTTACTTTTTGACTGCTTAACTGATCGACTCTTTTGAGGATAAATTTTTCAGACGCACCGACAAAAGCAGTTCTCGCTTTATTATTTACCAAAGTAATTTTCGCAGGATTCTCAGTTGATCCAAAACCAATCACCGTTTTACCTTCAAGGGCAAAGCCGCCTATAAATTTAATGCCTTCACCAAATTGGTTGATGACTAAATTATCTTTCAGAGAATTGAATCTGGGAAAAGAAATAAGGGAGGAATCGGGTTGAAAAACCATTTGATCCTGGAAATTTCCCACTATGAGATTTTTGCCAAAATAGGAAGGATAGCTTAACTGAACGCTATCGGCCTTAAACTTATTAAGATTTAAGTCCAGGGAATAATTTTTAAGCAGCACAAAAACACTTTTATCTAGGCCGACCCTAGACCAATCACATTTTCCCCCTACGCCAATCCATTGATTTTTAAAAGGATAAAGAACTCCTGACGTCTCAAAAATATGAATGGTATCTGTTTTGTACCCTGTAGATAGGTGTGCCTTAGTAAAAATCAATTTCGGTTCCTGATTTTCCCAATCCCAGAAATATTTCCCCCCTTTTAGCATCCAATTGGCACCTCCTCCGCTTGAAATTAACTGACGGCCTACAAACGAAGAGGAAAGAGTTAGAAAATCATTGATTTTAAATGGGGTATATTTATCGGGCAGAGCGAGAAGCGATTGAAAGGATTTATGCCATGAATTAAAACCATCATCGTTTTGAGTATTGGATTTTAGCAATGCCACATAATCTAAATAAGAGCTTATGTAAGGAATCAATGGTAATTTCCTTCCCCACAAAATCGCTAAAGTCTGATAGATTAACTTCTTTTGTGTTTCACTGTAGGCAGTCGATTGAATATCCAATGCGTAGAGGTTGTATTTTTCCGATAAATCCTTATTATTTAGTGATATGACGGACTTGTTGATAGTTTCCCACAAAGCTATCGGATCTTTGGGTAAGGTGTCGACCCGCTGAGAAAAAATGAAGTGTAAAGGCCACAACGACAAAATCAAAACAAGCCTAAAAATTCTCATACACTAAAATTATAAAAATTACCTGCTAAAAACGCCCATCATCCATTCACCTTTCTGATTTTTACTGACTAAATTCAAGCCTTGCGCTGAGGCTTTATCCATAATCAAATCCCAATCAGACCATAAAATACCAGAAATAAGTAATAGACCGGAAGCACTAAGTTGATTTTTTAACGTAGGAAGTTCATCGAGTATTACATTTCTATTGATATTTGCGAGGATAACATTCTGGCCTGACAAGGACACTACTTTCAAATCTCCGGCAAAAACATCTATATAATCTCCAACGCCATTAAGTGTAGCATTATCTATGGTATTTTCAACGGCAGGCTCTTCAATATCGAGCGCTATGACTTTTTTCGCCCCTAATTTAACAGCCAGGATAGACAATATACCCGTACCACAGCCAAAATCGAAAACGAGAGTATCCTTAAAAGGGATATTTTCCATGGCCTCCATCATCATATACGTAGTTTCATGATGACCTGTGCCGAAAGCCATTCTGGGTGTTATGACCAATTCATGTTTAAATCCAGGAACAGACGGGTGAAAATCTGCCCTGACGTAGCAAAAATCATTTACACTAATCGGAGAGAAGTGACTTTCCCACTGAATATTCCAATTTTCCTCGGGTAAATTCTCCACGGTATAAACAAATGGAAAAGATTGGGACAGGACAGACAGATCCTCAAATAGGCTGTCAGGAGGAATATTTCCTGGTAGAAAAGCATTTATTAGCCCACTTTCTTCTTCAAAAACTTCAAAAGGATAATTACCGAGCATTGCGAGCAAAATATCTGCATCGGTATCATCATTAAATGAGAAACTAAAACGATAATAATTCATAGTAAAAATTAATCTTTCCTCTCTGCTGCGAGCAAAGTATTTTGAATAAGAGCCATAACGGTTAATTGTCCTACGCCCCCGGGAACAGGAGAAATATAAGAAGAAACGGGTTCCACCGATGGAAAATGTACATCACCTGTCAATCGAAATCCCTTTGGATTCGAGCTATCTTCAACCCTATTGATACCAACATCAATAACTACCGCACCGGGTTTGACCATATCACCCGTTATAAATTCAGGAATACCTGTAGCAGCAATAAGTATATCGGCCTGCAAGGTAAATGATTTCAAATCTTGCGTATAACTATGGCATAAGGTGACCGTTGCATCCCCTTGCTTACCTTTTCTTGACAATAAAATGGACATAGGAGTACCAACAATATGGCTTCTTCCAACGACCACCACATGTTTACCTTTTGTAGGAATATCATAACGGGATAACATTTCTAAAATTCCCTTAGGTGTGGCAGACAGAAAACAAGGTAAGCCCAGCATCATTTTACCTAAATTGACTGGATGAAAGCCATCCACATCTTTTTCAGCTTTGATGGCTAGCGTAATCAGGTGTTCATTGATATGTCCGGGCAGCGGAAGTTGTACAATAAAACCATCTATTTCAGGGTTATTATTCAAATTTTCTACCAGATGGAGAAGGTCATTTTCAGAAATGGCATCAGGTTCTTTGAACAAGGTAGAAGTAAATCCTACCTCTTCACAGGATTTTACCTTGTTGCGGACGTAGGCCATACTAGCTGGATTTTCCCCAACGAGAATAGCGGCCAGATGAGGTATTTTTTTTCCCTCTGAAGCCCTGATTAGTACTTTCTCTTTAATTTCAGATTTAATCTGAGTAGCTAATTTTTTTCCATCTAATAAGGTCATTCGATAAATGTTAATTTCATTTAAAAAGTGGTCTAAAATAAATAAATACCCTGTGGCAAATGTAGTTTTTTCTACATTTGTTTAACGAAATAATATTTCATATAGTTGTGAACCTAAAAAAAACCCTTTTTTCCCATCTTAAGAGTCCTTTTCCGTGCAAAAACATGGGATGGGTCGTTATTATGTTATTCGTTTTTACAAAATCTGCAATATCACAGAAAGCTAACATTCGACAAACAGAAATTTGCACCTGGCCTTTACCTACTTTAACGGATACTTTTTTATGTCCTGGTGCCTCCCTTCAAATAAATCTGGACACCATAGTTGGAAAAGTTCAAAGAGACACCTTTCGTTTTAATCCCCTGGAAACATTAGATGGACGAATTCACAAACCTTTTTCACCACTGAAAATCAATCTACAGGTTAAAGATTTACCGAATGAAAAAATAAATTTAAAAGATTATAATCTCACTCGAATTTGCCTTGACATTTATACACCACGGGCGAGTGATTTGGAAGTGTGGTTAATTCCCCCCAGTGGAAATATTGATCATGTTTTGGAGTTGGTCAGTCCGGGAAATGCAGGTAATAGTCCAGATCTTTTACAAACCTGCTTTACCCCGGGAGCCACCTCTACCCTTTCCACAGGAATTACTCCCTATACTGGTGAATTTTCTATTGCCGGCAGCTGGTCGGGACTCATGGGTGAAGATTTGAATGGAAACTGGCAATTATGGGTGAGTGATCGGGTAGCTGAAACGACTCCGGGTTTAGTCCAAAGTATTTCCCTGGTTTTTGAAACTAAGCCGGCTTACCAAGTAAAATGGGCGCCCAAAGCGGGCATTTCCTGCCTCAATTGCAAAGATCCTGTATTTAATCCAACCATATCCACAGACTATCCCGTTCAGTTAATAAATAGTTTAGGATGTGTATTCAACGATACTTTAAGGATTGATTATCGCGACAAAACCTTTGGACCTAGCTTCACCTGCGAACCAAAAGGTCCGGGATTAATAGATGTAAGCTGGCAACTTCCCCCTTTATTAATGGGAGAAACATATATAGGAAGTATTCTACAAAGGGGGAAAGCGGCGATTAATTTATCAACCTCTGGAAATCAAAAATATAGCTTTTCAGGCCTTTCACCAAAAGATAGCATTACTATTAATTTCAAATTACCCCTCATAGATGGCGTTATGTGTCAACCTATTGACACAATTTTTCAATGTGTTTTTCCACCTTGTGAACTGGAAATCATAGAAAAGGAAAATATTCCCATTAGCTGTTTTGGTTCAGAAGACGGAGTATTAATTTTATCATTTTCCAAGGGATTTAACCCCATATTATTAACTAAAGATGGCCTACCCACAGGTACAAAAATAGAACGATTAAAAGCTGGTATTCATACCTTTGTGGCCACTGATTTTTTAGGTTGTCAAACTAGCCGTTCGGTAAATTTTATTGAACCAAGTCCAATAAAAACCAATATAAGCTTATTAAAACCAGCCTTATGTTTTGATGTGGCAGGTGCTCAATTAAAAGCTAAACCTACTGGAGGAAACGGAGGTTACACTTTTCGGTGGCAACCAGATGGTGGAACAACGGCAACAACCAACCCTATAAAGCAAGGTGCTTACGCACTTACGGTTACAGATGCCAAAAGTTGCGTTGGTAAAGATTCATTTTTTATTCAGTCTCCACCTCCCATTGTTGGAACCATTGTAAGCACACCCACTATTTGCTCGGGTTCTGCAACCGGTACCTTAAAGGCAACAGTGACAGGAGGCGTATTTCCTTACCTTTTTATGTGGAATAATGGAAACACCAATTCCGATATTACCAAATTACCTGCGGGTCCCTATTCTTTAACTATTACAGACCAGAATCAATGTCAGCGCATTGTAAACACTGTCATAGCACAGGGGGCGAGTGTTTTAAAGATAGATTCCAGTCAGATTACACCTGTTTCATGTTATGGAAATGGAGACGGACTGGCGAGAATTTTCGTGAGTGGAGGTTCAAAACCTTACCAAATTAAATGGAGTGATCCTTTGGCACAGATTGGAAATTTGGCAAACAGATTAACAACGGGGTCTTATTTTATAAATATCACCGATGCAAATGGTTGTACTTTGCAGCATCAGGTGCTTATGACCAGTCCTTTACCCCTACAAATGAATATTCAAACGCGAAATCTGACCTGTTTAAATAAAAATGATGGCGATATAGAGGTTTTTCCTGCTGGTGGAAGCCTGCCTTACCAACTACTTTGGTCAGATAATGCCACTACAAAAAAAAGGACTAATTTACCAGCGGGTAATTATTCAGTCACTTTGACAGATGCTAATAATTGTAAAATCACTGATAAAGTTACCATCAATAATCCGTTAAATCCTCTAAAGATAAGTGCCAATCAAACTTACAGCGGTTGTTTTGGTAAAAAAGAAAATACTGTTCAAGCCATGGTTACCGGTGGAAGTCCTGCCTATTTTGTGTTTTGGAACAACGGTTTTAATGGATTATTAGCGTCCAATCTGGATACCCTTTCTTATATAATCAAAGTAAATGATGCCCAAGGCTGTCTAGATTCCATTCAAATAAAACCCGTCGATCTACCTGAAATAAAACCTGAAATAGATATTAAGGCTCCTTCTTGTTTCAATGATCAAAATGGAGAAATATCTCTCACAAAAATAAATGGCAGGGAAGGTATTGACTTTTCACTTTTTCGCTATCAATGGAGTAGCGGTCAAAGAACTCCTTTGGTAAAAGGATTGTTGGGAGATGAAAATTATACTGTAACCGTAACAGATGCGAAGGGTTGCACTGGTATTTCGAGGGGATATATGAGAAATCCGTTACCAGTAATCCTTGCCTTGGAGGGTACTGACCCTACCTGTAATGCGGGAAAAGATGGAAAAATTTGGCTAAAATCAATTCAAAGTGAGGTAAATATCTCTTATTATACATGGAGTGCAGCTAATCAAGCTGCGGCAAAAGATACTATTTTTAATTTGGCTGCCGGGAGTTATCAACTGACCGTAACTAATGTATCAGGATGTAAAGGAAGTACTTCTTTTATTCTAAAAGAACCTCCCGCCATAATTATCAATCAATTTAAAAAAGGAAATGCTTGTTTTGGTTATGCAGAAGGCGAAGCTGAAATTTCGGTCACAGGAGGTAATCCAGGATACAACATTATGTGGTCTGACGGAAATGCTTCTTTTAAAAGGCAATATATGAAAGGAGGTCTCTACAATATCTCCATAACGGATGCCAGAAATTGTATTAAAATGGAAGAGGTAACTATTTATCAACCCGAAAAAACTATTTTAGACTTCGATTTAGACAGTGTAAGTTGTTTTAGAAAATCAGATGCCATCTTAAACTTCGTCACTTTTGGTGGTAAAGGTCCTTTTGTTTACAGTTTTGATAAGACAACCTGGCAAACAGGGAATCGCATTAGTAATTTAGGTGCCGGAAAATATACCCTTTTTCTAAAAGATGCCAATAGCTGCCTGACGGATACCACTTTTAATATCCCTGAACCACTCTTTTTCAATATAGATCTAGGTCAGGAAATAATTAAAGCAAATTACAATCAAAAAATATCTCTTATTCCTTTACTTTTCAATGGACAGGCACCCGTAAAATACCAATGGTCATTACCAGACAGCACAGCTTTATCCTGTTTACGTTGTAAAGATGCCATATTTACTGCCAATAGAACCATGGAAATAAATCTGTCGGCAACAGATAGAAATGGTTGTATTGCAAAGGACGGAGTAAAAATCCTGGTGAGTCAACAAAGAAATATTGCCATACCAACGGCATTTAGTCCCAATAATGACAATCAAAATGATATTTTAATTGTCCACGGGCCTGAAAATGTAAAAATTCTTCAGTTTAAAATTTATGACCAGTTGGGTAATTTGGTTTACCAGGATGCTGATTTTTTTACCAATGAAACAAGCCGGGGTTGGAACGGTACCTTCAGGCAAATGGAAGTGCCTGTTGGAAATTATGAATGGTTTTGTACCGTCGAATATTCCGATGGCTACAAGGATTATTTGCGGGGGCAAACCCAATTGATTCGTTAATTTTACAAAATGATTATACAAAGAACCAGGTTTCTTTTGCTCATTTTAATCTCTTCGCTTGTTTCAGTGAATGGGCAAGATCCGGTTTTTTCACAAATTACATCACAACCCCTTTTAGCTAATCCAGCCTTTGCAGGGCTTCATACAGGAGAAATCAGAGCAAGCCTTCAGTTCAAATCCCAAAGTGATTTGCCGAGTCTGTCCTACAAAAATCAACTATTGGCTTTTGGTATTGACACCAGATACAAAGCAGGGCGGCAGGATTTCTGGACTTTACAAGGCTTAATTTCCTCATTCAAAATAGGGGATCCATCTTTTGTACATCAAAAAGTAAGTTTGGGTGGTGGATATTTAAAACTGCTCAAAGAAGGCCGATATGGTAGAGGAACCCAATATCTAAGCCTGGCATTCCAGGTTGGGCTAGATCAAACTTCATTAGCCAGTAATACGTGGTTTTCTAATCAATATGACCCCAATATTGGCAGTGTAAACACAACCTTGCCAAGTGGAGAACCTAATGGCATTACCTATTCCTCGTCTTTTTTACCCGATGTAAATGCTGGCGTTCTTTGGTCCAACAGTTGGAGTAAAAATACAGGTATTTATGCGGGCATTAGCCTGTTTCATATAAATGAGCCAAAAATGGCATTTATACCCAATACTGATACCCGGTTAGAGAGAAAAACAACCTTAATTGCAGGTGGTGAGTGGTCTTTAACAGAAAACACACATATTTTACCCGTCATTTACTATCTCGTACAGGGGGCGCATCAAAGAATAAGCATTGGAGCCCCCTTCCGTATTAATCCACAAGACTGGAATGATCAGGCGCTAAGGGCTGGCCTTTGGTTTCATGGTAATCAATCAGAAAATGGAAAATGGTTTTTTGGCGAAATAACTTTTCAAACCATTTTTGAACTAAAGAACATTCAGCTTGGCTTAGCCTATTCGATAGGTCAGAAACCCTTGCAAACAAGCAGTTTTAGCAGAAATTCATTTGAAATAAATTTTACATGGATAAAACCTGCAGATTACAAAAAGAAAATCACTTGCCCCCGCATTTAATCAATTCATTAAGCAAGCTATATACACTGATGATTAAGGATTTTTTGGGACCAGCATTTTGGGGACAGTACCTTCAGCAACCTTTCCATTTTGCAAATGAGTATTGGAAAAAGTGATGGATGCGAGAAATGATTCTGCCTCTGTCTGCTCAATGCCAGGTTCGTAAGAATAGCCTGAAAAAGAAAGAGATTCCTTCTGATTAAACAAAAATACACCTACAATCAGTAAAAAAGTAGCCGCAATACTACTATAACTTAATCGAATCAACCTTCTTCTAATTTTTTTTTGTTGAATGCGAACCCACACCTCATTAGATGGCGTTTGTTCCAAATTATTCAATTCTTCAGACACTTGATCCCAGGAGGAAATTTTATTATTCATATCTTTAAAATTATTCATCATCATGATCTTCCGTTTTTGAATGATCTGTCTCCAGATTCGTTAACCCAAGTTGTTTTCTTATGCTTCTTTTTGCATGAATCAATTGTGATTTAGAGGTATTAACACTGATGCCCAAAAGTTGGGCAATCTCTTTATGTTTATAACCTTCAACCACATATAAATTAAAAATAATTTTATAACCACTTGGCAAAGAATCGATTACCCGCTTTAAAGCTTCCACATCTTTCTCCATAATAAAAGAATCATCCAAGTCAGCCTTAGCCTCATTCAAGGTATCAATGCCAACGGTAATCATTTTATTTTTTCTTAAAAACATCAGGCAATCGTTGACTACCAACCTCTTCATCCAACCTTCTAAGCTTCCCTCTTTTTTAAAGGTACCTAATTTTGTAAAAATTTTAAAAATAGATTCAACAAGTACATCTTCAGCATCATCACGTCGGGGAATATAGCGAAGGATAAGCGCTAAAAACCTCGGAGCATACTTTTTATACAAGAATTCCTGGGCGGTATGGTCTTGTTTTAAGCAAAGCTGAATTAACACTGATTCCTCCATAAAAGATATAAACCCTTATAAATAAAGGCAGAAAAAGGATATTTTTATTATAAGATGCAAAATTGCTTCCATTGGGTGCAAGGTTATGAAAGAATTATCGCAATTTTGCGGTAAATTTTAAGAATTTTCAATGAATCATTCAGAAATAAAAGGCAAAGCCATTCCAGAAGGATTTGAGCCAGCCATTTGGTGTGCCAAATTAGGAACGCCTTTATATGTTTACGATGCTGATGAAATGGCAAAACAGATAACAGCCTTTAAAACTGCATTTTCTGTAGAAGATTTGCATATCCATTATGCATGTAAAGCCTTGACTAACATTAATGTGTTGCGCCTGATGAAAAAATGGGGGACAGGATTAGATACTGTTTCAATAGAAGAAATCAGGATCGGTTTATTGGCGGGATTCAAACCGAATGACATCATGTTTACCCCTAACATGGTTGGCTTTGAAGAAATAGCCGAGGCCGTTGAAATGGGCGTTCGCATTAATATTGACAATTTACCATTTCTTCTTCGTTTTGGACAGGTGTTTCCGGAAACTCCAGTTTGTGTCAGGCTAAATCCCCATATCCTGGCAGGCGGTAATATTAATATTTCCGTTGGCCACACGCATTCTAAATTTGGTATTTCCTTTGAACAAATAGGTGATATAAAATCTATCCTTTCCAAAACAGGATTGAAGGTAGAAGGTCTGCATATACACATTGGTTCCGATGTAAAAGATGCTGAATCTTTTGTTAAGGTAGCTGATATGCTGTTTGACATAGCTTTACAATTCCCTGATTTAACCTTTTTAGATTTAGGCGGAGGATTTAAAATAAACTATAAACCGGAAGACAAAAAAGCAGATATTAACGAATTAGGTAGATTACTGAGTGTTTCTTTCAATCAATTCTGCCAAAAATATGGCAGGACTTTATCCCTAATTTTTGAGCCTGGGAAATATTTGGTAAGTGAAGCCGGCTACTTTTTTACGCAGGTAAATGTGGTAAAACAAACGCCTTACGTATTATTTGCTGGCGTTGATTCAGGATTTAATCATCTGATCAGACCCATGTTTTACGACGCATATCATCATATAACCAACTGTTCCAATCCCGATGGCGCTTTATTAACTTATGACATTGTGGGCAATATATGTGAAACAGACACCTTTGCCAAACAAAGGGAATTACCAGAAATAAAAGAAGGCGATATTCTGTGTTTTCATAATGCCGGAGCTTATGGTTACACTATGGCTTCGAATTATAATTCAAGGCCAAGACCAGCGGAAGCACTATTTATGGACGGAGGTCTACATTTAATCAGAAGGAAAGAAACCTTAGAAGACATTTTACAAACTCAAGTTGAATTAGAATTTTTAAAATAGGATACTAAACCATCCTTAAAAGTAAAAAGTATGTCCTTGTCAGCGCGCTATCAACCCCAGGAAACAGAAACAAAGTGGTATGATTATTGGCTTAAAAAAAATTATTTTCATTCAGAACCTGACGAAAGGGAGCCATTTACGGTAGTTATCCCTCCACCAAACGTTACCGGGGTTTTGCACATGGGGCACATGTTAAACAACACCATACAGGATATTCTGGTTAGGAAAGCAAGATTATCGGGTAAAAATGCCTGTTGGGTTCCTGGAACAGATCATGCCAGCATTGCTACAGAAGCTAAAGTAGTAAGATTATTAAGAGAACAGGGGATTAAAAAAGGTGATATTGGAAGAGATGCCTTCTTGGAACATGCTTTTGCCTGGAAAGATAAGTATGGGGGTATTATTTTAGATCAATTAAAAAGACTAGGAGCTTCATGCGATTGGGAAAGAACGCGCTTTACCATGGAACCTTCCCTCTCCGATGCAGTTTTGCATGTTTTCGTCAATCTTTATGAGAAAGGTAGAATTTACCGTGGTTTAAGAATGACACAATGGGATCCTGAGGCGCTAACTGTTTTATCCAATGAGGAGGTCATTTACAAAGAAGAAAATGCCAGGTTATTTCATTTGAAATACTATCGTACGGATAATCCAGATCTTTTTATTACCATCGCGACACAAAGACCTGAAACCATTATGGCGGATGTAGCCATTGCTGTCCATCCACAAGACGAAAGATACCAGTCATTTATTGGCAAATCGGTCTTTGTCCCCCTAATCAACCGGGAAATACCTATTATCGCTGATGCTTATGTTGATATCGCATTTGGTACCGGAGCTTTAAAAATCACCCCGGCACACGATCAAAATGATTATGAAATTGGTAAAAAACATAAATTACCGGTTATAGATATTTTGACTCCAAACGGTAAATTAAATGAAAAGGCTACTATTCTTGTGGGTCAGGATCGCTTCGAGGCCAGAAAAAATATAAAGAAGTTATTAGAAGAAGCCGGCGCCTTAGAAAAAATAGAGGATTATAGAACAAGCATTGGTCATAGCGAAAGAACCGATGCCGTTGTTGAGCCCAGACTCAGTTTACAATGGTATGTTGACATGAAACCATTTGCAAAAACAGCTCTTGAGGCTGTGAAAAGTGGTGAAGTAAAATTTTACCCCGAGTCCATGTTTAACATGTATCAAAGCTGGCTGCTAGAAGACAACATTAGAGACTGGTGTATTAGCAGACAATTATGGTGGGTACAACGAATTCCTGCCTTGTTTCTAAAAACAGAAGAGGAAGGCGAAAATCAACAGATTTTTGTAG
>BJGN01000086.1 GCA_014190515.1 Bacteroidota bacterium | reverse complement strand
ATCCTCAGGAATTTCTAAACGAAGAATTATATCCTAAATATGGTAATATCAGAGATTTGGTAGTGACTTGTTTAAAAATGAGATAAATAGTGGTATTATATTATTTTTGTCTCTCAAAATGTGAATTATGGAAAATAGTGTGAATATAACCCTGTTTGACAGGGAAGGCGGCGAACATCATCTGGAAGGACCGTTAGATATGAATATGAATTTAATGGAGTTGTGTAAAGCTTATGAGCTACCAGTGCAAGGTACTTGCGGTGGAATGGCGCTTTGCTCAACCTGTCATGTATATGTTTTGTCCGATACCGATCTTCCTGCAATGGGGGAGGACGAAGAAAACATGTTGGACCAGGCCTTTTTTGTAAAAGATAACTCAAGGCTTGGGTGCCAACTGCCTTTGAGACCTGCTATGGAAGGATTAAAAGTACAGTTGGCACCCGAAGGAAATTAGGGTTGCTGAATAATCATAGGTAAAGTAGCCACCTTACCCTCTGAGGTGAAATACCAAAAATAGGTTCCTGGGATTAGTTTCTGGTTCAATTCTACCAAAAAGGGCTGATCAAGCACGTTGTCCCACTTAAAGCTGCTTATTTCTTTTCCTTCAGCAGTGACAAGTCGCCCATACAAAGGGGTTCTTTTGCCGAAGTTTGGTTGAATATAAAAAACACCTTCATTAGGATTTGGATAAATCTGAAGGGATCCCGACGGCATTTCTAATTCTCGGTTGGTCGTTGCCGTCCCCGTTATGTTAATATAGCCTAAGGTGGTGATCTGGCAACCTTCCTGGGTGGAACCAGAGAAACTTATACCGTACTCACCAGGAGCTTTAAATTCATTGGTTGGATTTAATTCGCTGCTTATGTTTCCGTCACCAAAATTCCAATTTACCTGGGAGCTGCCTACTGCAGTCCCTTTAAAGTTAATACTTGCTTTTCCATTTATTAATGGAAAGCTTCCAGAATTAGGTGTAAAATTTAACGTCACATTATTAGTGCTGTTAATGATTTTTGTACTGACAGGGGCTCTACCACAGGCAGAGGCATATTCAATGACCCATTTATAGAAAAAAGGATAAATCTTAGGATTTGTATTATCGGAATAAACAAGGTCAACAATGCCCGGAACTCTGTAGGGAAAAGTTGAAAGCGTAGAGGTAATGGCTAATCCTTTTCCGAGAGATCGCTCTAACTTATAACCATTGCCTGGTGTCACCGAAAAATTTAACACCACAATATTTTCTCCAATTTTTGGAATGTTAATTACTTTTTGCTGAATTTTTCCATCAGGGGACCGTAATATAAAGCCTCTTGGGCCTACCGATTCAGCATAAACAGTTACTTGTTTTAGCATAAATGGAGCAAGGCAGTTGAAAACTAATCCTCCAGCGGTTTCTGAAAATGTTTTTTCACCTTGATCGGGGTCTTCCATACCCAATTTTTTTAAATAAACCAGTTCAGCAAAAAAAGTCGTATCCGACGTAAGGAGACCAGTTTGAAAAACTTTTCCTTTGGTTATTTGACTGCCTTCATATTCTCTATTGAACCAACGGATTTCTTCGTTTTCATTTTCCTTTGCCCGAAGTACTGCTTTGGTATTTTTACAAATAATGGAAGCATCGGCAGAGGCCAATGGTAAATTTGGTTCAGGACTTACCAATATGGGTAATTTTAAATAATTATCTAAAAACCGCAAATCTGGGGTTCCGTTAGGTAGTTCAATACCAAATTGAATATCGTATTTACCGCTTGGTAAATCTATAGATGATACCACAATATCCATTCGCTGATTAGGTAAAATGGTTCCCGTCCAGGGAATGGTCTTCAATAAAGCGCTATTGATGGCATTTTTCAAAACGATATTGAACCTTGTCACTGGAACAGTTCCTGAATGTTGTATCGTAAGGGTTCCTCTAAATTGATTTCCACAATTTTCTGTTCTTGTTTTTACATCGAGTAAGGAGATATTCTGTGGACTACTTGTTGGCTCAACAGGCACAAAACCTTGTGATATCAACAAATCGAAGGCCGCTTTAACGTCAATCAATCCTCTCCCATATTTATTATCCTCTCCCGCTGCACCCAAATCGATCGCAGATTCATATAATGCTTTGGCAAGTCTAACCGAAGAAACCTGCGGAAAAGCTTCTTTTAATAGAAGGATGGCGCCACTAACATGCGGCGCAGCCATTGAAGTACCTGATAAAGAACCGTAACCATTACCATTTATGGCGCTTCTTATTTCTTGTCCAGGGGCAACAACTTCTGGCTTTATTCCTAAAGGTTCATTGTTTGGTAAGCAAACAGAAGGGCCACTGCCTGAAAATGAGGTGATTGGAAAACCGCTTATCTTTGCGTTGACCGCACCAACGGAAAATGGAACTACCAAATCGTTGGCCACAACGGCAGGAAAACTTATAGTAAGTGAATCAGGTCCTTCATTTCCAGAGGAAAAAACAATAGCCACGCCTGCATTTTGTATAGTAGTAAAAATATTGATGTATGCAGAGGTAAAACAACTGGAGACATTAAATTTACCAGGAGGGCTTCCCCATGAATTATTAATAACATCTGGGATATCCTGACTGGTACTATTATTTCTATCTGGATTTAATGCCCATTGCATACCGCCAATAGCATCTGATTGCGTTGCTGCTTTGAGCTTGCATTCTGTTCCGTCGGTATTTTTCAAAGACAAGGGAACACCCATCCAATTAGCATTGAATGCCACACCTATAGTGTCGCGAGTTAACCGGTCTAATCCAGCAACTATACCCGCAACGTGGGTGCCATGTTCAGAACAATAATCTTGTGTTTCAAGACTAGTATAAGCTTGAGATAATGGCACATGGTTATACAAAAACTGGTTTCTTAATGCCGGATGTGTATTATCCTGTCCATTGTCAATGACTAGTACTTTTCTGCCATAACCGGTATAGCCCATTTTCCACAATGCCGGCGCATTGATAGCCGTCAACCCAATTTCTTTACCATTGGGTATAAAGTTCGTTTTTTTTATGCTTCCTTTATGATGTGAAACTAATTCTGCATCCTTTTCAATACCGGCTATGTCAGGGTTTTTAAGCAAAATCTCAATCAGGGGAGCGGTTACTTCCAAAGCTATAATATTGGCAATCCAAAACCTTTTTATACTATTTGGCGAATAAAAAGGAGACTGCTCAATGTCGGAAATCAATTTTTCCTGCGTCCTGTCTGCCTTAAGTTGAAGAGCATCCAGTAGCGTTTTGACTTGTAAATCTCTGGTAGGTAAAGTTCTTAGTACCTGTTCCTGCAACTTATTTACATCTACCTGATCCTTTAATACAACAATAATTTTATATTTTTTGCCTTCCGGACCTTCTTTAAGGTCCATAGCAAGCTCCTGGCTTAGTTTCCCTTCAATATCGGATTGACCCAAAAGAGGAAAAAACACAAATAATATGCCGGCAGATAAAAAGAATCTCAGGGCGTTATATATGGACATCAGATAACTATTTATAAGTTAAAATATTATTTTGTAAACGTAAAATTCATAAATGTGTTGCAAAAATCAGGCGGGTAGATTCACTAAAGCTTTAAAATCATCAAATATTGAATCTTCGCGTTTCATTTCCAGTAATTCTAATAACGAACCGTATTGTTCTTCTAATAATGCACTGTTCTTTCCGTTTCTAATTTCAATTTGCGCCCTTGAAAGTTGCTCTTTTCTCCAATGAAAGGTATTACTCATTTTGGATAAAATTTCTGCATACGTTACTTTTGGATCCTCTATGGAAAAATTTGAAATCCCTTCATTAGCGATGCGCATATTTCTGGAAATTAATTCCCCGGACTCAATGATATAAAAGGCAGTATAAACATTATCAAAGGAACCAGTTTGATGTAAAAGACTGTAATAAAGAGCAAGTTGTAAATCTTCTTTATTCTTTAAAAGGTCCATTCGATAATTTTTACCGCTCCATTTTAAATCAATGATAGCTCTATCATTTCCCTTTTTTAATATTATATCGACAATCCCGGAAACAGGTTTATCACAAAATGTACCAGTTAGCTTTGTCTCAACGGAATCGGGTTCCCATCCGTCGTTTTTCATTATTTTAACAAATTTTAATAAGCCTTGCGTCAGTTTTCTTGATAGAACGCTTCTTTCTGGCTCTTTACCATACTGCAACATCGTAGCTCCTTCCTGTTCAAAAAGAACGGGAAGACTTTCTTCAATCCATTGTTGGATGATCATCTCTTCTTTATACCAATAATCTGTGTCCTTGATAAGTTGTTCAAATAGTCGGTGAGCCAGATTTCCATATAACCTTTTATCACCTATGATTTCCAGACTTTTTGCCTTATATAAACCAAGTTTATACTGAAAAACATATTTGTAGGGGTAGTAAAAAAGAGATTCGAGGCTAGTGAAGCTTTCATCTTTTCTTTCTGGTAATTCCAGGAGAGTATCTAAATGTAAAAATAAAGGCACAGCTGTGGGAGGCGCTGGTGTAATGGATTGAAGATTGGGCAGATTAAATGATGCCAATAAAGGGAAATCAGGATATTCTCCGGACAGGTGAAAGTCGAGAGATATTTTTAGAGCGTCAAGGTTATCAAAACAGGCATTTAGGTCGCCAAATAATGGGAAAGGTTGTATTTCTGCTCCTTCAACCCTTTCTGGAAGAAACAGGAAAAGACGTTTTTTTGTCTTTAAAAACGCTTGTTTTCTGTACCAGGATAGTCTTTGATTATCCTTCATCGGAAGATCGGGTAATACTCCTTTTCCTTGAAGATAGTGCAGTTCATGAACATACCATTTTGCAAAGAAATAGTCAGGTTCTCTTTCTGTAAATGTCCACCAGATAAGGTCATCTATGGGTTCAAGTATAGCTGTTGCGTGATGAGTAACTCGTATATGATTTTTCTGGGCTTGTACAGGACTTCGGGCAATGGGTTCCAGAGCCGTTCGAATAATACGAACTATATCAAGATGTGAAAGATGAGTTTCTGGAAGATTATCAATTAAATTTATAAGTATTTGGGTTTGACTGGAAATTGACATACTTGACTCATGGTCAGAAAGTACGGACTGACTCCAGCAATTTACCTGCGTAAAAAGTTCTAAAAGATCTGATTTGGGAACTAAATCCTTTTGAGAATATCGTTTCCTGGTAAACCAAAAATCATATTCTTTTTTCATGTCCTCCCATATTTCCGGAGACACACTTTCTTTAAATTTATTTAGATCCCCATACCAGTCTTGACCAAAAAGTCCTGGCTTAGAAGCAAGGTTTGAAGCTAGAATCTTACTTAGATCCCAAGGTATAGGTTGTTGGGGTAGGGTTAAAAAAGCGAGTAATTTTACTGGATCTAAAGGCTGCCAGAGGAATTCCGGAACAAGCTTTAAGAGTTGTAAAACGGGTCTGGCATCGGAGCGGGTTTGTAAACCCAGACTGGGCAGCCCCTCTAAAATCAGCGCATTGTCCAGCGTTCTTGTTTTATCAGGAAGAAGTAGGATGGGGTCCCAGGACTGGTTTTCGTTCAACCACTTGGCTAGCCAGCCAGCGAGTTCGGTATCCCTTTTTCCTGTGAACAGGCATAAAGACCCATCTCCTTTTGCTTTCAATTTTGGTGTATCACCAGATGGCAGAGTATGAATAAACTGTTGAAATTGGGCTAAATCAGAGTCTTCAATGGCAGCGGGATCAGATGATATCTGTTGTAACTGTGCCCCATTATTTTCAAGACCTGATAAAACTTGTTGCCAATAAACGGGCAATAGATCGAATGGTTCTACTAAGTAAATGACTAGTTGTCGTATAACTTTGAATGGTATTTTTTCAAGAATGTCCAATTGCCTATCTGTCCATCCTTTTGGCCAAAACTTGTTTTTATTAAGGTCGTCTTCTATGAGAGATAAGGTTCTTATTCTGGAAGGAGCGTCTGCATCATCAGCACCTTTCCAACCTGCCTGCTTCAAGGCGTCCCGCAAATTCAGCAAGGTTTGAGCTGTGGCAAAAGGGTCTGCGGAAAATGAATGTCGGAAAAAAGCATCGGAATGTTCAGTGAGGTGGCTGGCCAAATGCTGTCGATAAACGTCCGTTCGAATAGCTACCTGGTGGTCATCAGGTGGCTTTATTCCAAAACGCTTTTCCAGCAAAATAGTGAATTGCTGTGGTCCACAAAAATATTCAATATTCTCTTCACCCATTCCGATAGGTGGGACTTTATTATCCAGTTGAAGACCAAAGACAATTTTTTTCATTTAGTTGTTATCCACCACATTCTTTTTGTAAATTTTTTATCTGTTGATTCCAATACTGTCTCGTATCATTCAACTCATTCTCGTCACAAAAATCAGTCAATTCCAAAATAGTTTCTCCAGTAACAGGAGATTCAGAAATTTTAAATTCAAGATATTCAGAGTCATAATCGGAATCTGCCCATTTTAAACGGAGCACTTCCTCTTCATGATCTGCAAGTATTAAAGCCACTTCTTCATTTCCGCTCCATGAATAGGTAATCTGATGTTCATCCACTTCCGCTTTATCACAAAACCATCTGACTATACAGGCAGGGGTTGTGAGAAAAGTGTAGAGAATATTCGGCGAGGCCTTAAATAAAAATTCCAGTTGGAGCTTGGTTCGTCCCATAAGTTTATAAAATTAGTAAAGTGCAATAAAAAATAAAAAATCGAAAAAACCAAATGACTTTTACTTTTGTTTTCATTTTTTTTTTTGAAACTTAAAATAAGATTCCTTTATTTACTTGATTAAGACCTATTAAACCACTATTTTTGTCCTTTTAAAAAATAACCATACGGATACCCGTTTTTTAATAGGTACGTACACCCTCAAAATGTCGTTGAATGAGACAACTTAAGATTACTAAATCTATTACAAACAGAGAGAGTCAGTCGCTGGAAAAGTATTTACAAGAAATCGGTAAAGTAGATTTACTTACGCCGGAAGAAGAAGTTGATTTAGCGAAAACCATTAAGGAAGGGGATCAAGCCTCGCTCGAAAAGTTAACGAAGGCCAATCTTCGTTTTGTTGTCTCCGTTGCCAAGCAATACCAAAACCAAGGTTTGTCCTTAAGTGATCTCATTAATGAGGGTAATCTTGGTCTGATTAAAGCCGCACAGCGCTTTGATGAAACAAGAGGTTTTAAATTTATTTCTTATGCTGTTTGGTGGATTCGTCAATCTATCCTTCAGGCTTTGGCTGAACAATCAAGAATTGTTCGTCTTCCTTTGAATAAGGTGGGTTCGCTAAATAAAATAAATAAAGCATTTTCTGAATTGGAACAGGAGTTCGAAAGAGAACCTTCTCCCGAAGAATTGGCTACCCTGTTGGAAATTCCGACCGAGGAAGTAGAAACTACCCTGGGCGTTGCAGCCAGACACGTTTCTATGGACGCCCCTTTTGTTGAAGGGGAAGATAATTCCCTGCTCGATGTATTAGAAAATGCAGGAACGCCAGGTACCGACCAGGAACTGGATTATTATGAGTCTTTACGCCGTGAAATTGAGCGCTCTCTGAGTACTTTAACGGACAGACAATGTGATGTTATAAAGCTTTATTTTGGTATTGGTGTCGAACATCCTATGTCCCTTGAAGATATAGGTGACAAATTTGGCCTGACCCGTGAACGCGTTAGACAAATAAAAGATAAAGCCATCAATAAACTCAGATCCGCTAACAGAAGCCGTTTATTGAAAAATTATTTAGGGGCCTAAATTGGCTTTTGTAATATATTATATATCGGAGAAAATGGGTCTAACTTTTCTCCGATTCTTTTTTTTATATAATTTCCAAAGCGGTAGTATCAAAAAAATCGTCGTCTATTTCCCCGTTTTCCGAGGCGTCTAAAAAAAGATTCCTCTCTATGCCCGCCTCCAGCGAAATAAAAGTCTCTGTGCGCTGAATGCCAGGTATTTCCTGTATAGAATGTAAAACCTCTCGCAAATGATTGGTATCCCGGCAAATAACCTTAGTGAAAATATTGTACAATCCAGTGGTATAATGAGCCGACACAATCTCCGGAATATTTTCAAGGCCTTCTATGGCTGACGTGTAATGTGAACTCTTGTCTAAGTAAATGCCTAAAAAGGCCGTAACATCATACCCTAGTTTTACCGGATTAACGCTCAGGTGATACCCTTTAACTATGCCGCTCTCTTCCAGCTTTTTCATTCTAACATGAATAGTTCCGCCACTCACCTGAAGTTTTTTGGCAATCTCAGTATAGGGAATCTTTACATTTCTCATTAATATGGAAAGTATCTGATGGTCTAGTTTGTCTATGTCAGGAAGTTGTCCCATTTTCAATTTTTTTAAATAAATCGCTATTTTTTGCTAAAATAATAAATATGCCCCATAAAATAAGGCTTATTTTGCTAATTTCTTTTAATTATCTTTGCCCTCCATAATCTTAAAGCCATGTCTCGACACAAATCTGGAAGGGAAAACCTTCAGCTTATTTTTCCCCTTATCGCCGCTTTGTTCTTAATCATTGGTTTTATACTAGGCAGTTTTTTTGCTCCTCTGGGACGTGTTAAAACCTTGTATCCTGAAAATTCTTCCGCGATTAATACCCTAAACGATGCTTTGGGATTTTTGTGCTCCAAATATGTAGATCCCCTGGATAAGGATAGTCTCGTTGAAGAAGCAGTTTCATTTTGGATGAGTAATTTAGATCCTTTCTCTACCTATATAAAACCTGATGATTTGGCTTGGATGAATGAAAGATTATCTGGCACTTATGTAGGTATTGGTATTGAATTTATGATTAAAAATGACTCTATTTTGGTTGTCTCCGTGTTGGAAAATGGTCCAGCTGCTTTTGCAGGAATGCAGGTAGGTGATGTTATAACAGCGGCTGGGTCGGCTATTCTTGATAAAACAAGCCAATCAAATCCAGAAAATATTATTAAAAATGTTCGTGGAAAGGAAGGTTCCTCTGTCGTTGTAAAAATATACAGGCCTTCTACTGGAAAATTTATTTCTCTAAAATGTATCAGGAAAGGATTGGATATGCCAAGTGTTGGTCCTTTTTTAAACTATAATAAAAATATTGGTTACATAAAAATAAAGGAATTTAGTGCCACAACAGACCAGGAATTTATGTTGGCGATGGATTCTCTTTTTGGTAAACAAGGAAACAAGAAAGATTTAATTCTGGATCTTAGGGGAAATCCCGGGGGCTATCTGGAAAAAGCTACGCACATGTTAAATCAATTGATTCCCGAATCCGGCAAAGTTATGGTTTCAACAAAATCTAAGTCGGGAAAGGAGACGGTCTTCAAATCTTCAGGGCGTCCCTTTTTTCCAACGGGAAATATAATCGTTCTTATGGACGAAAATGCTGCATCAGCCAGTGAGATTGTCGCCGGGGCGCTTCAAGATCTTAAAAGAGCTACAATTGTTGGGCGTCGTTCCTTTGGTAAAGGACTTGTGCAGGCTCAATATAAGCTGTCAAATGGCGGAGCGCTGAAGTTGACTATCGCAAAGTTCTACACTCCTTCGGGGAAGCTTATTCAAAATCCTTACCAAAAAGGAGATACAAGTACCATCAAAAGAGGTATATTTCCAGACGTCCTGATTCCCTTAGCATCGATGGATACGTCGGAATTATGGGCAAATGCAAAACGATTAACCATTCCTTTTGTTGTTAAAAATAAACCAGACGGATTTTTAAACTACAGCCCCGGAAAGGGTAAGGAGGTTACCGTAAATTGGGCTGCTTTTTTACCCGATAACAAATTAGTCACTACTTACTTAAAGGAGTTCAATTTAGGTGATGAAGTTAGATTATCTGCCTGGAAAAGATTAAAAGTAGCCTATGCGAAACAATATTTAGGAAACGAAATGGCTATGAGCATAGAATTTGAGGTGGATCCTTTTTTAAAAGAAGCTATACGCAACTTAGAAAATAAGTAATTACTGATTTTTTGACAACCAACTTTGTTTTAATAATGTTTACCTTTTTTTCATTTTAAACTATATATGAAATGTCCAATTTTCGTATCACTGACCAGTTTGTAGATAGACATATTGGTCCTAATGAGATGGAACAACAAGAGATGCTGAATTTTATTTCCGCTGACTCTTTAGATGTATTGATGACTGATACGATTCCAGAGGCCATTCGTTTAAATCATGATTTACCTCTCCCGGAACCGATGTCTGAGTATGAATATCTCAGGGAGTTAAGGGGGCTTGCCAGTAAAAATAAACTTTTTAAAACCTACATCGGAAGAGGGTATTACGGTACCTGGACGCCTTCTGTTATCAATAGGTCGATATTTCAAAACCCAGGCTGGTACACTCAATATACGCCTTACCAGGCAGAAATTGCCCAAGGAAGACTTGAAGCTATTTTGAATTTTCAGACAATGGTCTGTGATTTAACCGGTCTGCCAGTGGCTAATGCTTCTTTGCTCGACGAAGGGACCGCTGCAGCAGAAGCTATGACGCTTTTTTTTGGTGTGAAAAATAAAAAAAATAAATCGGTTCTAGCTAATAGGTTTTTAGTTTCTGACAGAGTTTTTCCACAAACTATTTCCGTCCTGAAAACAAGAGCAGAACCTTTGGGTATCGATATTGTCATCATGCCTTTTGCTGATTTTGATTTATCAGAATCTACCTTCGGTGTGCTCATTCAATATCCTGATTCTGAAGGTTCAGTAGAAGATTTTTCGGCGCTAACGGCTGATGCCAAATCTAAAGAAATTTATGTAACCGTTGCCTGTGATTTAATGAGTCTGGCTTTGTTGGAGGCTCCAGGTGTCTGGGGCGCTGATTGTGCTGTAGGAAATGCCCAAAGATTTGGTGTGCCCATGGGTTTCGGTGGGCCTCATGCTGCTTTTTTTTCTATCAGTGAGGAATTTAAACGCTTAATTCCTGGAAGAATTATTGGGGTTTCTGTAGATAAGTTAGGAAATCCAGCGCTAAGAATGGCTCTTCAAACCAGGGAACAACATATTCGCAGAGAAAAAGCTACTTCTAATATTTGTACTGCTCAAGCCTTGCTGGCTATTATGGCCAGTATGTACGCAGTCTATCACGGGCCCAAAGGTATTTTTCAGATTTCAAAAAGAATACATGATTTAACCTCTTTACTTGCCGCTAATTTGCGCAAACTTGACATTTCATTTCCTCATTCATCCTTTTTTGATACGCTTACCATAGATTGTTCCCCGGGGTTTAAAATGTTGGTTCGCGAAGAAGCTGAAAAAAGAAATATTAATTTTTTCTATAATACCCAATCTCTACAGATTTCAATAGACGAAACCGTTCTTTTAGAGGATATCAAAGAAATTTTTGAGGTTTTTTGTGCAGCAACAGGTCGAAATTTAGACTTTAATGAAAATGAAGTATTAGGTATAAATATTGCTGAACGCCTTCAAAGAAAATCATCTTTTCTAACGCATCCGGTTTTCAATTCGTATCATACGGAGAGTAAAATGATGCGGTACATAAGGAGATTGGAAAACAAGGACTTGTCTTTGGTTCATGGCATGATTGCGCTGGGTTCATGTACCATGAAACTCAATGCTGCCAGTGAATTATTGCCCGTTTCATGGCCTGAATTCGCTAATATTCACCCTATGGTGCCCGAAAATCAGGCAGCCGGTTATCATGAGCTTTTTAAAGATTTGGAAAATTGGCTTTGTGCCGTAACTGGTTTTACCGCTTGCTCTTTGCAGCCCAACTCTGGTGCTCAAGGTGAATATGCAGGTTTGTTGACCATTCGTAAATATTTTCAGTTTCATAAGCAAGATAATAGAAATATTGCCCTCATTCCCTCCTCAGCCCATGGAACAAATCCGGCCAGTGCAGTAATGGCAGGTATGAAGGTGGTTGTGGTTGATTGTGACGCCAATGGAAATGTCGATTTTGATGATTTAAAAATAAAGGCTGCCGCCCATTCCGAAAATTTAGCAGTCTTAATGGTTACCTATCCTTCGACTCACGGCGTTTTTGAGACCAGAATTAAGGAAATTGTAGATCTGGTTCATCATCATGGTGGCAGAGTTTATCTTGACGGTGCCAATATGAATGCTCAGGTAGGTTTAACCAGCCCTGGATTTATTGGCGCGGATGTTTGTCATTTAAATCTTCATAAAACTTTCGCCATTCCTCATGGTGGAGGTGGTCCTGGTATGGGGCCAATATGTGTTAATGACGATTTAGCTCCATTTTTACCTGGTAAAAGCAAAGCGGATAATCAGGGCTATGATGTGTCTGCCAGTACTTATGGCAGTGCAAGTATATTGTTAATTAGTTATGCTTACATTAAAATGTTAGGTGCTGAGGGAGTTACTCAGGCTACCAGAATCGCCATTTTAAATGCTAATTACATAAAAAATAGACTTGAAAATGATTTTGATGTTCTTTATTTGGGAGAAAAGGGTAGAAGTGCCCACGAACTTATATTAGACCTCAGACCTTTTAAGCAGTGGATTAGTGCCGAAGATGTTGCAAAACGACTGATTGATTACGGATTTCATGCACCAACCCTTTCTTTTCCAGTGGCAGGGACTATTATGATTGAACCCACTGAAAGTGAGGATAAAGATGAACTGGACAGATTTTGTTTGGCGATGTTGGAAATAAAAAAAGAAATAGTAGACATAATGAATGGCGTGTATGATGTTGACAATAACGTGTTACATAATGCACCTCATACTCAAGCCCTTGTTACTGCTAATGAATGGTCTTTTCCATATTCCAGAGAAAAGGCTGCTTTTCCACTTCCTTATTTACATCAGGGGTATAAAT
>BJGN01000085.1 GCA_014190515.1 Bacteroidota bacterium | reverse complement strand
CAGTGGATCATAGATATCAAAGAAGACCATTTTCCTGAAGTCTTGCCCCTGCTCAGGCGCACCTTTTCGCTATTTACCGTCAGTGCGAAACAAGACATCTGGGAAAGAGTGTCCAAATCAAAACAAGAGTTACCTAAATCAGATATACCCTTTAGCCTGGATGACCCTCAAATAAAGGAATTTTTGCCTTTGTTTCAGCAAATATTGGGTTGAGGAGAGATTTTGGGAGAGTTGAGTTTTATTACAGTAACATGATGGTATACCATTATTGTATGGGCGAATAGCATTCGCCCTCCCGTGATACAGTCACATTTCCCTATTTATGGAAACTGACCCACCCCTCTTGGGTCGCACGTTTCTAGCAAGTTAGGCCGCAAGGCCCACAATAGTTCGATGGACATTTATTATCGCAAGGCGCAAATGGTACAATGAAAACATTTATTATCGCAAGGCGCAAATGGCATAAAAAAGGAGGCTATCTTTTTAGACAGCCTCCTTTTTTATAAAGTGATGTTTATACTACAAAGTGAATCTAACTCTGGCGAAAAAGTATGCACCGTTAAATCCGAATTGTTGTACTCTTCTTGAATAGACAAATCGTCCTAAACTGAAATTATTAGAATGTGCGTGAATATCCTGATAAACATCAAAAATATTGTTACCACCTAACGTGAAAGTCATCCCTTTGCTAAAATCATAAGATACAGTAAGGTCAGTGGTAACTTTAGGACTAAACACCTGATCTGTAGTTTCCTTTTTATTTGTTAAGGCATTTACTGGCCATGTATCTGGTTTATCAGGATTAATTGATGGGTCAAGATAAGTAACTTGCCCAAAACGAACAACTCTTAGCATAGAACTAAATTTACCATTTCTGTAATTTAGCATAGCGCTTAATTTACTTTGTGGGTTTGCAACTTCAACACGACTTTGGTCTTCTCTATTAAAATAAGATCCTAATTGTCCTGTTCTGACTAATATGTCGGAAGCCTTAATGATAGGTTTACCCGCTGCATCTTTAATCACTTCATTCTGAATGAAGGTACCGGCAATAGTCAATCTGATATCACTTTTAGTATTGATTCTCTTTGTATAATTCAAAACAGATTCTATACCTCTGGCTCTGGTATCAATGGCATTGGTAAAGAAATTGGCAGCTCCAGCATTGGCAGCATCCAATTTAGCTTTTAATGTAGCATCTCCACCTGCCGTAAAGTTGTTGGTTAAAACAATACGGTCGTTTATATTTATTTGATAAGCATCAACAGTAAGCTCAAGATTTTCAGCAAGTCTGGCAGTTGCACCAACTGTATAACTAACTGAAGTTTCTTGCTTTAATTCAGGAATACCCAATATTTTGGCAGGTTCACTATTATTCGTAAATGTTCCACTCTCAACAGGAACCAAGCCAGTAGGTGAAGCAACAAATAAAGTATTTGTTTTAGCATAAAACTTTTGTTGTTGAGAAGGAGCGCGGAAACCTGTACTTGTGCTGGCGCGTAGAGAAATCTTATCCGTTAATTTTAATCTGGAAGCTAACTTATAATTAAAAGTACTCCCAAAATCTGAGTAATTTTCAAATCTTAAAGCACCGGCTATCATGAAATTCTTGGAAAAATCTTGCTCCAGATCAGCATATAACGCTACGTTATTCCTTGCATTGCTTCCCTCATTTGAAGGTAAGAATCCCGCAAAAACCTGTGCTCCTGCAGCTATGCCAGCTGCCGTATTATAATTTTTATAGGAAGGTTCTTCACCTGCTCTGATATCAAACTGGTCAATCCGGTATTCTGCACCAAAAGCTGTGTTCAAACCACTTAATACCTTATATGAACGAGAGACATCTGCATTTACTGTATTTTGTAAAAAGGTCAAGCCACCTGCGTCAAATTCTCTTTGAGGGGTGCTGGAAACAAGTGCTTGTGTATAGTTGATTGAGTTAGAAACACCAAAATCAAACACATTCCTTCCGTAGGTATTACTCAAATCATAGTTCCATTCGCCTAATTTTCCTTTCAAGCCTACTACCGTTGAGAAATCTACTACCGTTGAGTTAATTAAAGGCAAGAATCCGTTTGGATAATAACTATTTGATAAAACCAAGCCTCTCACAGAAGCCGGAACAGCATTAGGATATCTATAAATACCCGCAGCTTCACCTGCTTTTCTATTATAACCTCCAAAAGCATAAAAGTTTACCTTATCATTCATTGGCAAATCTAAATTGAACATGACACCACCGCCATTTATTTTAGAATTACCAATTCTCATATCAAAATCGTTCCTATCTAATCCTCTTGCTGATAGGATAGAGTCATCTTTTACAAGTCCTCCTACGGATGGATATATTTGACCTGTGTAAGTTCCTGATCTGTTTGACAAATCTCTCTGCGTATATTCACCCGTTAAATTCAAAATACCTTTTGAACCTAATTTAAAGCCATAATTTAGGGCAACTTGAGTTGCTGCACCGTCTCTAACATTGACATGATCATTCACGCCTTTATTTATTACATAGTTTTTGGCATAGGAACTGATATGTTGGCCATAAGAAACATTGCCACTTAATACGCCCGTTTCGCTTTTCAATACTATGTTGATAACCCCGGCAATCGCGTCGGAACCATACTGTGCCGCAGCACCATCTCTTAAAATTTCAACACGTTCAATGGAATTGGCAGGAATAGCATTTAAGTCAGTACCAACCTGTCCTCTGTTTACCGTTCCATTTACGTTCACTAAGGCAGATTGATGCCGTCTTTTCCCGTTAACTAAAACTAAAACCTGATCAGATCCTAATCCTCTCAATTGGGCAGGATCAATATGGTCCGTTCCGTCAGAAATAGTTTGTCTTGCCGATTGAAATGAAGGTGCAATAAATGTCAGAATCTGATTTAAATCAACCTGCCCCACATCATTTATGATTAGCTTCATAGGGATAATATCCACAGGAACAGGTGTTTCAATTTTAGTCCTTGTTTGTGATCTCGTACCGATAACCACAATATCAGAAAGTTGTACGCCTTCTTCCAATACAACATCGATGACAGATTTATCACCAATAGTAATTTCCTGGCTTATAAATCCAGTATAACTGAATTCCAGTACAGTACCTCCTGTTGGAACTTGAATGGAATAGTTACCATTTGCGTCTGTAATACTTCCAACAGAAGTACCTTTTACTGATACTGCCGCGGCTTCTAATGCCGAACCGTCAGACGCGGAGGAAATCTTTCCGGTAATCGTCTTTTGGGAAAATCCAGAAAAACTGATTAATAATCCCAAAAACACCAATAAGTGAAGTTTGAATGTGTTTTTTTTCATAACAAATTAATTGAGTTGAATAATAAAAAGAATACATTTTTTTTTTGGTGGTTGATTTGAGGCTTTCAACAGGTGTCTTAAAAGAGTGCTTAAAATTAACATTTTTAGCGTAAATTCGCTAACAATAAATATTAAATTCATGAATATTAAATTATCAGAAGAACATATTTCCGTTCAGGGGGCAGCCAGGGAATTTGCCCGGACAGTTTGCAAACCTGGGGTCATTCAAAGAGATACTACAATGCAGTATCCCTATGATGAAGTAAAACAAATGGCCGAACTTGGATTTATGGGTATGATGGTTGACCCGCAATTTGGTGGAAGTGGTTTAGATACTATCTCTTATGTCCTCGCTATGGAGGAAATCTCAAAAGTAGATAATTCCTGTTCTGTTATTATGTCTGTTAATAATTCACTGGTATGCTGGGGAATCGAAGAATATGGTTCGGAGGAACAAAAAGTAAAGTATTTAACGCTACTAAGCTCTGGTGAATGGATTGGTTCGTTTTGTCTTTCTGAACCCGAAGCGGGAAGTGATGCTACTCATCAACGTACCCAAGCAACAGATATGGGGGATTATTATTTGTTAAATGGGACAAAAAACTGGATTACCAACGGAAGTACCTCAAAAATTCATATTGTTATCGCACAAACCGAACCTGGAAAAGGTACGGCCGGAATTAGTGCTTTTTTGGTCGAATCTGCCTGGGATGGTGTTAAAATTGGGGCCAAAGAGGATAAACTGGGCATTCGCTCTTCAGATACAACTTCTATCACTTATACAGATGTGAAGGTTCCAAAAGAAAATAGACTAGGAAGTGATGGGGAGGGATTTAAAATAGCAATGAAAATACTCGATGGTGGAAGAATTGGTATTGCCGCTCAAGCTTTAGGGATCGCTTGCGGTGCTTATGAACTCGCCCTGGCTTATAGTAAGGAAAGGGAGGCTTTTGGGAAGCCTATAAATCAGCATCAGGGGGTTAGTTTTAAATTAGCTCAAATGGCTACTGATATTGAAGCAGCAAAATTAATGGTCTATCGTGCTGCCTGGCTAAAAGATGAAGGCCTGCCCTATAATACGGCAAGTGCAATGGCAAAATTATTCGCTTCTGAAGTAGCCATGAAAACAACGATTGAAGCTGTTCAAATACACGGCGGATACGGTTTTGTGAAGGAATATCACGTCGAAAGATTAATGAGAGATGCTAAAATTACCCAGATTTATGAGGGAACGTCGGAGATTCAACAAATAGTCATTTCCAGATCGGTTATTCAGGGAAGCCCTTATCTGCCTATTTAATCGTACATCGAATGACTGAAAATGAAATTTCTACCTCTATTATTGATTGTGCCATGAGGGTACATACCAAATTAGGTCTCGTCCTATTGGAAAATGCCTACGAAGCCTGCCTGTATTATGAACTAATGCAGGCAGGCCTCCTCGTAAGCAAACAGAGCCCTATGCCCGTTGTTTATCACGACGTTAAACTGGAGGCTGGATATAGAATAGATTTATTCGTCGAAAACAAAGTGGTAGTAGAAATAAAAGCCGTAGAGGTTTTCATGATCTACACTTCGCCCAGTTACTTACCTACCTAAAATTGTCAAAGTGTAAACTGGGTCTCCTGATAAATTTTAATGTGAAAAGTTTGAAATTCGGCATTCGAAGAGTCGCTAACGGATTATAAAAAAACTTTCCACAGTACAAATCAAACCCTGCGAAACCCTGCGCAGAACACCGCAAACCCTGCGTCAAAAAAAATGCTCCACTTCAAAAAAAGTTATGCCTGACTCTTATTATAATCACTTAAGAATTTTTCTAAACCCATGGTCGTCAGCGGATGATCCAATAATCCCATAATAGCCGATAAAGGACAAGTAACCACATCGGCTCCGGATCGCGCCGCATCAACAATATGCCTCGAATTACGTATAGAAGCAGCTAAAATTTCCGTTTCATAACCTTGAATCGTATAGATATCGGCAATATCCCTAATCAATTGCATACCTTCCCAATTAATATCGTCTAAACGACCAACAAAAGGAGAAAGATAAGTAGCACCAGCCTTAGCAGCCAAAATAGCCTGACCCGCTGAAAAAATAAGCGTACAGTTAGTTCTAATACCCAAAGAGGTGAAATGACAAATAGCTTTAACACCGTCAGCCGTCATAGGTACCTTAACTACAATATTAGGCGCCAGATCAGCCAATATTTTTCCTTCTTTAACCATAGTTGAAAAGTCAGTACCAATAACTTCCGCACTGACATCGCCAGAAACCAGTTGGCAAATCTTTTTGTAGTGTGCTAAAATAGCGGCATCTCCTTTAATGCCTTCTTTAGCCATTAATGACGGATTCGTTGTAACGCCATCCAATACACCAAGTTCTTTTGCTTGTTGAATTTGATCTAAATTGGCTGTATCAATAAAAAATTTCATATAACTATAGGTTTATTTATGAATGAGAAGCTAACAAATTACTCGCCGCGACAAAAACCCGCTCACCGGTAAATCCAAATTTTTCATCCAGCACATCGGCCGGAGCAGAATATCCGAAATGTCTAAGTCCTAATACAACGCCGTGATGTCCAACGATTCCCTCTAAATTTACTGGAAGACCAGCTGTAAGACCTAGTCGAGGAACATCATTTGGCAAAATACTGTCTTGATATTCTTTAGATTGGCTAAAGAATAACCCTTCAGAAGGAATGGAAACCAGTCTTACTTTTCTATTTTCCCTTTCTTTTAATAATTGAGCGCCGGCATAAAGCGTACTTACTTCAGAACCATTTCCAACAAGAACGATATCGGGTTTTCCTTCACAATCGGAAACGATATAGCCACCTTTTTGAGCACCGAGGGCATTTTGATATCTGGAAACTCCATCAGTAGCTGGTAGTGAGACAATATTCTGCCTGGATAATATCAATCCAGTGGGAGTATCAGTATTTTCGATAGCCATTTTCCATGCCACGGTAGTTTCATCGGCATCTGCAGGTCTAAGGGCAAGAAAACCTGGTTTTCCAGAATGATTATGTAATTTTTCTAGTAATCTCAGTTGAGCTTCCTGCTCTATAGGCTGATGGGTTGGTCCATCTTCACCCACCCTGAAAGAGTCGTGAGTCCAGATGAAAATAGTAGGGATTTCCATTAGGGCCGCCAGACGTAAAACGGGCTTCATATAATCGGAAAAGGCGAAAAAGGTAGCACAAACGGGTATTACACCCCCATGAAGCGCCATACCAACCGATAGGGCAGACATAGTAAGTTCAGAAACACCTGCCTGAAGGAAAGAACCGGAAAAATCTCCTTTTTTAAGTGCTTTTGTTTTATTTAAGAAGGATTGGGTATTGTCACTATTTGATAAATCAGCCGACGCAACGATCATATTTCCTACTTTCGAGGCAAATAATTCCAGCACTTTCCCCGACGCTGATCGGGTGGCGTCACCTTGTTTTTGAATAATATTTTCCCAATCGAGTTCAGGTAAAATGCCGTTGAGATATTGATCGAGGAGTAAAGATTTTTCTACATTCGCCTGTCTCCATTCCAATTCCTCATCTTTCTTCCTTCCCGCAGCGTTGATACATTTTTCCTTAACTGCTTCGTAATATTCAGCGACATCTGGAAAAACGAGGAAAGGATTTTCAGGGTCACCGCCCAAATTTTTTATAGTTTCCGGAAAAGACGCGTTTGATTTTCCTAAGGGCTTACCATGGGTTTCTACCTCACCTTCAAACGATTTTCCTTCAGCGGTAACAGCACCTTTACCCATAATCGTTTTTCCGATGATTATGGAAGGCTTATCTGTTGCCATTTTTGCCTGACGCAAAGCATTTCTAATCGCCTGATGGTCATTACCTGCAATGGTTTGAACGTCCCAACCCCAGGCTTTGTATTTAGCGGCAGTATTTTCATTTGTAACATCTTCGACTCTGGTGGAAAGTTGAATGTCGTTAGCATCATAAAAAAGGATTAGATTTCCAAGGCCAAGATGACCTGCAATACGACCAACGCCCTGGGAAATTTCTTCCTGAATGCCCCCATCTGATATATAAACGTAAGTATGATGAGAAAGCCATTCTCCAAATCTGTCGGCCAGGAATCGTTCGGCAATGGCGGCACCGGCACCAAAGGCATGGCCTAAACCAAGAGGGCCTGAGGTATTTTCAATGCCTCTATCTAAATCTCTTTCAGGATGTCCTGGCGTTGGACTTCCCCATTGTCTGAATTGCTTCCAGTCGTCTGGTGTGTAATATCCTAAAAGACCCATTTGGGCATATAACATAGCTGACATGTGTCCGGGATCCAGAAAAAAGCGATCTCTAAACGGCCAACGAGGATTTTCAGGGTCGAAAACCATGAATTCTGTGAAGAGTATGTGCATAAAATCAGCGCCTCCCATTGGTCCGCCAGGATGACCTGATTGTGCACGCTCAACCATGGACGCGGAAAGAATTCTGATTAAATCGGCAGCGCGTTCAGAAACTGTTTTTTCTGACGGGATAGTTTGTTCGCTTGACATACTCGTGTTTTTAAAAAATTAACTTCGCAAAAATGACCTTTTTTTTACTTTACAAAAGAATGTAGAGGCATTTATTTATATTTTTTATTAAAAAAAAGTTTAAAAAATATCACTCAGGCCTTAGATCCAATAATCTAAGTCTGTATTTTTTACCTATTTTTTTAACTCTAAACGAAATCAATTTTGGCAATAATAAACCAACGGCGAGGGAGCTTCCTGTTACTATGGCATCGGAAGTTCTGTAGCTTGTTTCTGGCCTTCCGTCTGTCAAGGTGCCGATAAAAGCATATCCCGACCAGGACAGTCCAAATAATCCTATCTGTCTTCCTATGGCTTTCGGCCAGGTTCTATCATATCGCAGGGCTGTAATTTCATTTAACGGAATAGTCCTGTCGGCCATGGCTATTAGTTGGTCCTTATACAAAAAGTTAGCTATTTCGGAGGAGTACCAGCCTTGTCCATCTTTTATAGAATAAGTGATGACTGACCCAAGGGAAATTTTTTCAACCTTCATACTTCCTATTTTTTCTAATTGTAAAAATTGGAGGTTCCTTTGTGCAGTCAAAATAAAAGTGAGATGTAAAAAGCCTACAATCAATAGTTTGTTTCTCATGTTAAACTTCTTTTATTGGTTTATTTCTAATTTTATGAAATCGATGAAGCATTTTTTCCATGGCATTAGAAATGCTGGAAAAAGGTAAGGTTTCAGTGGCAATATAGATAACCATGATGGCTATTTGTTCGTCATTTTCTCCAGAAAAATTAGCGTAAAATGTTGCTTTATTTAAACGGTATGCTTCTCTGATTCTTCGTCGGATAAGATTTCTATCTACCGCATGCTTAAACTTCTTTTTTGGGACACTCTGCGTAAATAATACGGGATTTCCCAATGCATGAGTAGAGGGAATATTGTCCCATAAAAGACGAAATGGATAGTGACCCAGGCTCTGTTTCGAGCGAAACAGCTGGCCAATCACTTTTCTGCTTTTTAATCGTTCTTCTTTTTTAAACGTTTGTCCTTCTGCCAAAATAATTAATTTATCCTGTTTAAAATCAGTGCTTTGAATGGTTAATCAACGAAAATCAACCCTTTTTTGAAGCTAAAAAAAACGCTTTATGTCCTTTTGAAATGGTTGGATATTATAGACATTGCACTCAATTCAAATCTCATTAACACAAAAGTAAGCATTAATGGCAACAGATTTAACTGATTCAGCATATCCTCAGGTTCATATAACAATGAGAACGCTCCCAGAAGCGGAAAGACCAAGGGAAAAATTAAAAATGAGGGGTAAAAAGGAAATGTCAAACGCAGAGTTATTAGCCATTTTAATAGGCTCTGGTTCGTTTGAGGAAAATGCAGTTCAATTGGCACACAGATTATTAAAGGGTTTCAATGACGATTTATCTTCTTTAAGTAAAGCATCGATTAAAGACCTCTGCCGGTTCAAAGGGGTTGGTCCCGCAAAAGCCAGTTTAATTTCCGCTGCCTTAGAACTGGGACAGCGTCGATCGGAATTGAAAATTACTGTTAGGACACAAATCAAATCGAGCGTTGATGCTTACGAAATATTTAAGCCGGTATTGGTTGATCTTCAGGTAGAAGAATTTTGGATTATCTTGCTAAATAGAAGCAATAAGGTCATTGGTAGAGAAAGAATTAGTATTGGAGGTGTTTCGGGTACTATGGTTGATCCAAAAATTATTTTCAGGCATGCCCTTGAAAATTTTGCCTCTTATATCATTTTGGGCCATAATCATCCGTCGGGAAATCTAACTGCCAGTGATGCAGATTTGAATCTTACAAAAAGACTTATGTCCTGTGGAAACGACCTTGATGTCAAAATTATTGATCACATCATTTACACCGATGCAGGTTATCTGAGTTTTGCCGATGCTGGCATTTTGATGTGAGCGGAGATTTTGGTTGCCTTTGGCAAAAAAATGTTTTATTAATAAATTTGGTCCCGGGCGGCAAAAATATTATTTCAATCTATCCATTCGAAAAGATGTCCAGTGTTGTATTCAATTTCAAAATTTCTTAAAAATTCAATGTATTCCTCTTTGAAGGTTTTCTTTTTATGATGTTCTTTCTGCATTTGAATATATTTGATTACATTCATTACACATTATTGGCTATATGAAAACGCACCAAATCCTTCTTGCCATTGAAATTTGGAAGGGCATAACTTTTTTTCGTTTATATATACATTGGTTGCCTTTTTTATCTCTCTGACTAAATCAGACAGGCAGCAAGTTGGCTTCATGGCTATAAAAATGTGAATATGATCTGGCATTCCATTGATTGCAAGTAATTTTTGGCCCTTATTAGTTACAATTCCAGACACAAACTTATACAATTCCTCTTCCCAAGATTTACTCACGAGGCTTGCTCTTCCCTTAACGGCAAAAACAATCTGAATGTAAATTTGAGAAAAGGTACTTGATCTAACCTGCTTTATTATCTGGCTGCACATAATGTTTAAAATGTAGGGACGTTATACTAGCCAGTTTTTTTCGCCTACGCTAATATTTTCCGAATGGGCTAATCCAACAGGCTTATCCCCCTGGAAAACAAAATCTAATCGACCTAACAGGATTCCTCCCCATCCTGCCTGATTAACATATACCGTTTTTCCAGCTAGATTGCCAACTTTTGTTGGGGCAGGGAGAAAAGTATGCGTGTGACCGCCAAGGATAACATCGATATTTTCAGTAGCAGCGGCCATGGTCACATCACTTACCTTGTCTTCCGAATATTGATATCCTAAATGACTTAAGCAGACAACAAGATTACATTTTTCCTCCACCTTAAGCAATTTTGCATAATAATTGGCTTTTTCAATGGGGTCTTCGTAAATAGTATTTGTATAAAGATTTTTAGGAACTAGTCCTTTTAATTCAATACCCAGACCAAACACGCCAATGCGAAGTCCATTTTTTTTAAAGATATGGTAAGGTTTGGTTTTTCCCTCCATTGGGGTATTTGTAAAATTATAATTGCCGCATAATACGGGAAAGCTGACTTGTTCCAGTTGCTTGGCTAAATTTTCAATACCTCCATCAAAATCATGATTTCCAATAGTTAATGCGTCGTATTTTAATAATTCCATAATTTGCATTTCCAATTGACCTGCAAAGAAATTAAAATAGGGTGTTCCTTGAAATACATCGCCGGAGTCAAATAATAAAAGATTCTCTTCTTTTTCTCTGATTTGCTGAATTAATGTCGATTTCCTTGCCACACCGCCTTGTAATGAGTTCCGACCACTGCCAGGAGGAAATGGGTCGATTCTGCTGTGGAAATCATTGGTATGCAGAATAGTTAATTTCTTACTTTCCGGTTTAAGGGATCGGAAAGCCCAGGCAGGATTGGTTCCTGTAACGATGAGACCTGCACCGGCGTATTTAATAAAGTTTCTCCTTCTCATATTAATTATTTCTTATCAGAATTCTTTCATCAAGCATTCCCTGTTGAATAATCCCTTTTTTTGTTTCAATACGTAGTTGTTCAATGACAGCATCTCTCATATACATACCTGTTTTTTCTCTTGGGGCATTGGCTAAAAATGCAGTTCCCTCTCCTCCATTTGCAACATAATCAGGCATTTGAACTTTATATATCTGTTCAGGCACCAAAGGTTGGCCCTGAATTTTTATCCATTCTATCTTATTATCTGTCTGAAGAATATTAATTCCTTTACTAACTGGCCAAAATCCACTTTTAGCCATATATCTGACGAGTGCCTCAATGTCACTTCCTTTTAAATCTAAAACGAGTAGCTCATTATCAAAAGGGAGTAGTTCAAAGATCATACCGACGCGCAAACTGTCTTGTTTGATAAAATTACTTCTTACCCCACCATAATTACTTAGCGTAAAATCACATTTTATACCTTTTGTTTCTGTTATATAACGCTGTAAAACATCAGTTATCCAATTTCCAAGAGTTGACTCAGGCTTGCCCAATTTTAACTCACCTGATAGTGGCGCTAAACCTGATAACATGGTTGCATTTAGCTTTTCAGTGTATGGGGCTATCAGAGCCAGCAATTTTTTGTCCTCGGGAATGGAGTCGTTAATTTGATAACGAACGGCATTATCAAAAGTACCGGGATATCTCGGATGACAACCTAGCAGGCTAAAAACAAGGTATGATAGGAGAGCGGCAGACTTAAGGTAATTCATTGGTAAAGAATACAAGGTAAAATAAGTAAAGATTAAATGGTCAGTTCTATGACAAAAATACCTTTTTTTTACCATCTTATAAAAGTTATATTTTCCAGCTATTGGAAAATATAACTTTCATTCCGCTGAAACACCTATTTACTGTTTCCTTAAGATTCGCCATTATTTAATATGCTAACTAAAGATTTAGGGTAGAAGTTAAAATCTGATTTTTAAACCAGTGTTAAAACTTAGAGGCATGTTGGGTCTGTATCCTTGAGGCAGGTTTGCAACAATTGCCTTACTGTTGGTTAAGTTATTAATGGTGGCGAAAGCCGTTACCGATTTAGTTACATCATAATTGGTTGAAAGGTCAATGATTAAAAAGCCTGCCAATGCGTTTACGTCTGCGTATTTTACTACATTATCTGGAATAATGAGCGCTCCTGCTCCCGGCTTTACCCTGGTTATTCCCGTAAATCGACTGCTTAGGGTAAGATCAAATTTCTGGTTCGATACACCCACATTGGCGGTTAATAAATGTGGAGTAATAAAAGGAATTCTATCTCCCTGATTTATTCTACCTGTCCCCCAATCACCGCCTCCATTAATAAAGGTTTCTTGAAATCTCGCGTCGGTGAAGGTATATGCCAGGCTTACAGGAAAGCTTAAACCCGACGGATAATTCTTATTGGAAAGTAAGTTGCCTTCAAAACTAATCTCAATTCCCCGGATATGTGCGTTTCCAGCATTGAACATGTCTCCAGT
>BJGN01000084.1 GCA_014190515.1 Bacteroidota bacterium | reverse complement strand
GCTCTACCGTAGTCATCGAATTCAAAATCCACCATATTATCAAGACGGATAGATATTTCATCTTTTATAAATTGAGTAGAATAAAGCGGTTCAAAGTTATTAATTTGTGCAAAGGAAGAAAAAGAAGAGACAATACTTAGGAAGAAAGAAAATAAGTATTTATTCATTTTGATAAAAATTTGTATTGAAATGCTACCTCATTTAAATATTTAGCACCAATAGGAATCCTTATCTCACCTAATTCAAGCCAGGATTCCTTAGTATTAACTTTACTAATTTTGTGTTTATTTACTGCAAAGTTTCTATGTATTTGAATTAAAGGACTATTTGTTTTATATTCATTTATAATTTTCACCAAAGAGTTTTTAATAGCAATTCTTTTATTATTAAAATGATACACACAATAATTACCATCAACCTCAATATATAACAAATGAATCCACTCCAATTTAATCAATTGATTATTATCTTTTAGTATAAAAGAAGGACTTACTCTGTTTCTGTCAATTTTATCTAATACACTGCTTAAGGTGAACTTATCAAAAGGTTTAACTAAAAAATAACTTTCATCATTATGTAGTGATTCATTATAAATTTCAGCACTTGGAAAAGCGGTAATAAATATGACTGGAATGTTTAATTCTTTAAAGTTTTTTGAAATTTCGATGCCATTTAAACCTTTACCCAAGTGAATATCGATGAGCGCAACATCACAACTATTATTGGTTAACCAATGTGGCACTTCTGCAGCTGAATTACAATGCCCAACAAAAAGGTGAGCAGTTTCAGAAATAATTGCCTCCAATCGGGTGGCAAAAAGTAAATCGTCCTCAATAATTAAAACATTCATATTTTAAAAATACCATTCACAATAAACCATTAAATAGAGACAAAATAACTATTTTTGCTTATAAATAATTGAAAAATGGATTTTTTATCAGAATTGAGATGGAGAGGAATGTTACAGGATGTAACACCCGGTTTAGAAGACTATCTGAAAACAGAAAAAGTTACAGCTTATATAGGTTTTGACCCCACTGCTCCTTCGCTGACTATCGGGAATTATGTTCAGATTATGCTGCTGACCTTGTTGCAAAAATACGGTCACAAACCTATTGTTTTGCTGGGAGGTGCCACCGGTAGAATTGGAGACCCTTCAGGAAAAGATAAGGAAAGACAGTTAAAAAGTTATGAAGAATTGGATTCCAATTTAAATTTTCAAAAAGATCAGTTCAAAAAATTAATTGATTTTAACGATGCTGAAAATCCAGCGATGTTTATTAATAATTTAGATTTTTATAAAGATTTAAATATTCTTGAATTTCTAAGGGTAGCCGGAAAAACGTTGACCGTTAATTATATGCTTTCTAAAGATTCTGTTCAAAACAGATTGGAAAATGGCCTTTCTTTTACAGAATTTAGTTACCAGTTATTACAAGCTTATGATTTTCAATGCTTATATAACGATTACGGATGTAAATTACAAATGGGCGGTTCAGACCAATGGGGAAATATAACCTCCGGAACTGAATTTATTCGCCGAAATATTGGTGGCAAGGCCTACGCTTTGACTACCCCACTTTTAACCAAAGCAGATGGGACAAAATTTGGAAAATCGGCAGAAGGTAATATCTGGTTAGATAGTAAACTGACCAGTCCTTATCGGTTTTATCAATTTTGGATAAATGCCGCAGATGCAGATATTCCCACTTTTGTTAGATATTTTACCTTTTTTGACCAGGATACCATTCTAAAAAGAGAAAAAGACCTCGACATAAGGGAACAAAAATTATTATTAGCAGAGGAATTAACGGTTCGAATACATGGGAAAGATGCTTATCAAGCCGTTTTGAAAGTTACTGACTTGCTTTTTAATAAGCCATCTGATGATCAAATCGATCTTTCTGAGACAGAACTTGAGATGATTGCTAATGAAATACCAACCTTTGACATTTCATCTGAGGCAATTAATAATAATCTGACTATCAATGATTTACTTATCAATGAAAGTCAGATATTATCATCTAAAGGCGAAGTTCGACGAGCCATTCAAAACAATGCATTGAAGCTTAACAAGGAAAAAATTACCTCAGGAGAGGACCTAATAAGCTTACATCAGCTTATTAAGGATAAGTATATAATTCTTGAAAACGGTAAAAAGAATAAATATCTTTTCAGGTTCAATTAAAAAATCAAGGCTATAAGATAAGGTTGATAAAGTCTTCAGTAGCTTTATCAACCTCGTTTTTACCCTTCAGATGTTTAATGAACGCACTTCCTATAATAGCCCCGTTAGCATATTTACTAGCCGTCAGATAACTTTCTCTATCACTTATACCAAAGCCAATTAATTGAGGGGTACTTAACTGGAGAGACTTTATTCGTTCAAAATAACTTATCTGTTGGCTTGAAATACCTGTTTTCATTCCCGTAATGGAAGAATCAGATACTACATAGATAAATCCTGTTGAAAGAGCATCAACTTTATGAATCCTTGACTCCTCCGTTTGAGGCGTAATAAGAAAACTAATTGAAATATTCCTTTGCGTTAATTTATCTTTATAAAACTGTTCATATTCCATAAGGGGCAGATCAGGTATAATTAAGCCGTCAATACCCGTTTTAACACAATCATCTAAAAATTTATCCACCCCATATTGTAACAACTGGTTGAAGTAACCCATTAAAATAAGAGGAACCTGCGTTTTAGTTCGTATGTCAGTAAGCTGATTGAAAAGGACTTGTAGCGTCATACCATTATCAATGGCAGCCATACCACTCTCCTGAATCACAGGGCCGTCAGCTAAGGGATCACTATATGGAATGCCAATTTCAATAATATTTGCCCCTGATTCTGCCAGGGAACAAATAATAGTTTCAGTATCGTCTAATTTAGGATAACCAGCTGTAAAATAAACGGTTAATAAATTTTCACGCTTATTTTCGAACAATTTTGTTAATCTGTTCAACACTTTTTTCTATTTTAATATTTATCCAGATATTCCATGTAAGTATTTAAATCTTTATCGCCTCTACCAGAAAGATTGATAACGATAACATCGGAAGACTTAAACGAAATATCCTCTAATGCATGAATAGCATGCGCTGTTTCCAATGCAGGAATGATGCCTTCAATTCTTGACAATTCAAAAGCAGCCTTCAGCGCGTTTTCATCTGTAACACTCACTGCCTCTGCCCTACCAGTGGTAATTAGATGTGCATGGAGGGGACCAATGCCAGGGTAATCCAGACCAGCTGAAATTGAATGAGGCTCAACAATTTGACCATCAGTTGTTTGCATTAATAAGGTACGGCTTCCGTGAATAATACCTTCAGTGCCCAGAATACTTGTAGCCGCTGATTTCCCTGAATAAACCCCCTCGCCTGCTGCTTCAACGGCAATAAGTCTAACATCCAGGTCATTTAAATAATGATAATAGGCACCTGCGGCATTACTACCACCACCTACACAGGCAATAATCAAATCGGGATTCTCTCTTCCTGTAGCTTCAAGTAGCTGACTTTTCATTTCTTCTGAAATAACCGATTGGAATCGAGCTACCAGATCAGGATAAGGATGAGGACCGACTACAGAACCAATAATATAATGGGTATCAACAGGATTATTAATCCAGTCTCTGATGGCTTCATTGGTAGCATCCTTAAGGGTCTGACTACCTGAGGTGGCAGAAATTACTGTGGCTCCCAGCATTTTCATGCGGGCAACATTCGGAGCCTGCCTTTTAATATCGACGGCGCCCATATAAATAATGCACTCAAGTCCCATTCTGGCACAAACGGTAGCAGTGGCAACTCCATGTTGACCTGCTCCAGTTTCAGCAATAATTCTTTTTTTATTTAACTTTTTTGCCAGTAAAATCTGTCCAATCGTATTATTAATTTTATGCGCTCCAGTATGGCAAAGATCTTCCCTTTTCAGGTAGATGGTTGCGTTGTGCTTAGCTGACAGATTTTCAGCTAAATACAATGGGGTTGGCCTTCCCACATAGTCCTTTAAAAGGTAATAAAACTCACGTTGAAAATCATCGGCATAAATCATGCTCAGATAATTTTCTTGTAACTCCTTTACGTTAGGGTAAAGCATTTCAGGAATGTAGGCACCTCCAAAAGAGCCATAATATCCATTTTCACTCAATTGTATCATATTAAAAATTTTGAGTTTAACCTAAATTCATTTAAACTATTAAAAAAACATTGTAAAAGAGAAATATTTTTCAAGCCAGGAGACATCTCAAATTTACTGTTTACATCGAAACCAGCCAATTTGGGATGATCTAAACGCTTAAGTTCTTCAACATCGAGAGGCCCAATACCACCACTCAATAAAAAAGGTGTTGAAAAGGCATATTCCTCCAATTTTGACCAGGGAAATTTCAAGCCACTTCCCCCTTTTTTGTCTGTCTTTGTATCGAACAAAAAATAAGAAATAAAGATGTTAAAATCTGACAAAGTTTTAAAATCAAAAGATTCCGACACCCCAAAAGCCTTAATTATTTTAGTGTGCGCAAGATTATTCTCATTCAACAAAGTAATTAGGGATTTTAAATAGTTGGTATCTTCATTTCCGTGAAGTTGTATAAACTGCAAATCAAAATCAAGACACCTCTCAATGATTTCAGAGGGTTCCTCATTCACAAAAACGCCAACCTTTTTCACTTTCCCCAAAAGAACGTTACCCTTTGACTTAAACCAGGTAGATAGTGAGAGAATATCAACAAACCGAGGTGATTTCTTATAAAAAATAAGACCAATCATATCAGGTTCTAACTTTATAAGGTCCACAATATTATGAGGATCTGTAAGGCCACAAACTTTAATAAGATAATCGTTAGTTTTCATTATTCACCTTAAAACGTTGCCATTTGTCAGAAAAATCATGCATAAAAGTAGCTGCAGCCAGAGGGGTGTCTTCCTGTGCCATAAAATATTCGCCAATTAAAAAGCCATTAAACCCGGCCTTTTTTAAGTCGACCAAAGTATCAGGATTATTTATACCTGATTCCGCAATTTTAATTGCTTCTTCAGGCATCAAGGGCAATAAGTCGAAGCTATGTTGAACAGAGACTTCAAAAGTTTTAAGATTCCGATTATTTACCCCCACTAAATGAATAGCAGGGTTCCATTTATCGAGTTGTTCCTTTTCGTGAACCTCCAACAACACCTCCAGACCTAAATCTGCTGCGATATTGGAAAAATTTTTAATTTCAAACGAGGTCAAACATTCTGCAATGAGTAAAATGGCATCGGCACCAATGGCTTTTGCCTCAATAATCTGAATAGCATCGACAATAAAATCCTTTCTCAAAATGGGTAGCGGATTAAATAATCTGGCTTCAGCCAAATCCTCAACGGAACCGCCAAAAAAGGAAAAATCTGTTAAAACAGAAAGAGCCGATGCACCATTTTCAAAATAGGCACGAGTAATTAATTTGGGGCTTGCCTTATCTTTTATGATGCCCTTCGAAGGAGACTTCCTTTTAAACTCAGCAATGATACCTGTTTTATCCTCATCAAGGATAAAATTTTTCAAAGAATAAGGCGACCTATTAAAAAGAGGATATTTAGCAAGGGAAGCCTCATTTTCCTTTTTTTTGAAGTTTTCTACTTCCAGTTTTTTAGCCGCAACGATTTTAGTCAGGATATCTTCCATTTATGAAAGTAATTTTTTTAAAGTCAATAAGGCATTTCCACTTTCAATACTCTCCAAAGCCTCTGCCACACAATCGTTTAAAGATTTTTCCGGATGAATGGTATGAATAGCTAATCCAGCATTAGCCAAAACAACATTTCTCTGAGAAATAGTTGCTTTATTTTCCAGTACAGACAAAAAGATAGTTGCGGCATCTTCAGGTGTTTCACCCCCATGAAGATCCAAACCATTAATTTTTTGAAGATTAAAATGTTGAGGATTCAATAGTTTTTCACTGTGGTTGGACACCCATTTAATGTCACCAGTTAAAGAAATTTCGTCATAACCATCTAAGGCATAGACAATAGAGAATTTTCTTCCCGATTGTTCCATGATATATTGATAGGAACGAAGAAGTTCCAGGCTAAAGGTACCATACATTTGATGGGTAGGCTGTATCGGATTTACCAAAGGCCCCATAATATTAAAAAACGTTTTTGTGCCTAACTGTTTTCTAACGGGAACGACCGTTTTCAACGCTGGGTGAAAAAGCGGCGCATGCAGAAAACAAATATTTGCTTTATCTAACTGTCTTAACAAAACATCTTGCTCATTTGAAAAAGGATAGCCCAATTGAATGAGTACATCGGAGGAACCCACGGCAGAAGAAACACCGTAACTGCCATGTTTTGTTACTTTATAGCCCGCACCAGCAACGACCAGACAAGACAAAGTGGAAATATTAAATGTATTTTTATTATCGCCTCCTGTTCCTACAATATCCATAGTTGGCATTCCTTGAAGATCTATCTTAACACAAAGAGCTAACAAGGCATCTCTAAATCCCTGTAATTCCTCTAAAGTTAAAGGTCTCATATTGAATGCGGTAGTAAAAGCGGTTATTTGCACCTCATTATACACTCCTGCACCGATATTCATTAAGACCTCCTTAGCCTCTGACCTCGACAATTTATCGTGTTCAAACAACCTATTCAATATTTCTTTCATACGTAAAAGATTTAGATTAAATCAGATTCAAAAAATTTTCCAATATTTTCTTTCCATGGGGAGTCATGATAGATTCAGGGTGAAACTGAACCCCATACACAGGAAAAAGCTTATGTTTCATAGCCATAATCTGTCCCTCTTCATCAAAGGAAAGAACTTCCAAGACGTTGGGAAGCGCCTCATTTTTCACCACCCAGCTATGGTAACGACCTACTTCAAAAGAAGGAGGTAATCCTTCAAACAATCTATCCGTTCCTTGAATAGCGGAAATAGTCGATGAAACGCCATGAAAAACCTTAGATAAATTGGCTAATTCTGCGCCAAAGGCTTCTCCAATGGCCTGGTGACCGAGACAGATACCTAAAATAGGTTTTTTGTCAAAATATTCCTTAATCACTGCGGGCATAATTCCTGCATCTGATGGTAAACCAGGACCTGGAGAAAGAATTATGACATCCCATTGATTAACTTCCTCTACGGTAAAAGCATCATTTCTGACTACATCAGGCTTTATGCCAGTAATGCTCCACAAATACTGGACTACATTAAAAGTAAAAGAATCGTAATTATCGATAACTAAAATTTTCATAATAATTTTGCTGAGTTTCCAATATTTTCCGCTTCTAACAATGCCTTTTTTAGGGCGCCCAATTTGTTGTTCACCTCCTGCAACTCACTTTCGGCATCACTTACCTGCACAATACCCGCCCCTGCCTGATAAAAAAGGGTATGATTCAGGCTTAAAAATGATCTGATAACGATGGCCTGATTAATTTCTCCATTAAATCCTAAGCAACCAATAGCACCACCATAAAAGCCTCTCGCCTGATTTTCATATTGACTAATCAATTCAATGGCTTTATATTTTGGCGCACCAGAAAGGGTACCGGCTGGAAAAGTATCGGCAAATATTTGATAAGGATTTGTTTCAGGTGACAATTGACCCTCAACTGTTGAAACCAGGTGAATCACATGGCTATAATACTGAATTTCCTTTAGTTTTTTAACTTCAACATGTAGTGCATGTCTTCCTAAATCGTTCCTGGCCAAATCTACCAACATAATATGCTCGGCATTTTCCTTAGGATCCATCGCTAAATCTTTGGCTCTCTGAGCATCTTCCATAATATCACCCGTCCTTTTGTAGGTTCCGGCAATTGGATTAATAAAAGCCTTATTTTCTTTCACAATGATTTGAGCCTCAGGGGAGGAACCAAAGATTTTATAGCTACCATAGTCAAAGAAAAACAAGTAAGGAGAAGGATTTATGGAACGGAGCACCCTGTAAACATTAAATTCATCTCCTTTAAACTTTTGGCTAAACTGTCTGCTAAAAACAATTTGAAATACATCGCCGACCTGACAATGATGTTTTCCAAGACGTACTAATTCTAGGAAATCATCATCTGTTAAATTGCTCTCCTCACCCCCCACTAAATAGAATGGGTATTCAGGAACTTTCTGATTACTTAAAAGAGATTTCAGTTTATCATCTGAAGGTTGCTCACCCGGGAGAAGATTTTCAAGAATAAATAACTCATTTTTGTAATGATTAATGGCAATGATATATTTGTAAAGAGAGAATCTAATATCCGGTATATCCTGTTTTTTCTTTTGAGGATCAAACGTAAATGTATCAAAATACTGAACTCCTTCGAAGCCCACATGACCAAAAAAACCATTAAAAACGGGCAAATGCGCGATATTATCTACTTCAAAAGAGGAAATAAAGGCTTTTAACACCGAGGGAACCGTTTGATCATTGCTTACCCGAATTTCTTCGGTCTCATTCGAAGGATGTTTCAAGGTAATTAATCCATTATCCACGGAAATACCCGCAATAGATTGGAGACCAATGTAAGAAAAACAATCAGATGCGCTACTAAAATCATTAGATTCTAATAAAACGGGATCAGTGAAGGAGTCCCTCACTTTCAAATAAAGAGATACTGGCGTCAGAAAATCTGCTAATTGCCTTGATACAACCGTTCTTAAACGTACTTTTTCCTGTTTCATAAATTTTCATTTAAAAGTAAAGCGGTTTGTCAGGAGACCCGACAAACCGCTTTTATATTAAAATACATGGCATGCCTAATCACCCTTTCGAGGAAGAAAAACGCCAACGCCAAGTAATAAATAGGTTCATAATTAGAGAATGTTCAAATGATGGACAAATTTAAGTGAAAAATTATAATAATCAAGCTAAAAATTTAAAATTAATGTAAAATTTGCCAGACTAATTGTCTAAGGATATCATCATTTGATTTCGAAGTAGCCTGATAATTTACGCCCTTTGAATGCAAATCTGCTTCTTTCAAATGATGGAAAATAGAGACGAGTTTAGCTTGGCTAAATTTAGAGGCAGCCAGCTTATAATCTCGGAGAAAATAATTATTTTTCAAATCTAATGCTTCAAGTTGTTCTTTTTCAGGTAGATGAGCTACAAATTGGTATTTATATACCTTACTAAAAAAGGAAAAAACGGAAAAAATGACAGGAATATTTTGATTTTTACCACTATCGGAAAAATAAGAAACAATCTTATTAGCCAAAAGAATATCCTTAACTGCCAGTGCCTTTTGCAATTCAAACACGTTAAACTCTCTGCTTATACCGATATGTTTTTCAATATCTCCTTTTGAAATAATTTGACCCTGAGGAACATTGAGCAACAGTTTTTCTAATTCATTCACGATTTTTTGCAAATCGCTACCAATGTTTGCTGCAATCAACGAAGCTGATTCATAATCTATTTTCCTTTGCAACCCGGTCAAATACTCTTCTATCCACTGACCCACTTGGTTATCATACAGCGGTTTACTTTCAAGAACAACTGCTTTATCTTTTAGTACCTTCCCGAGCGAAGTATTCATATTCAACTTCCCGTTTTTATAGGCAATCACTAAAACCGTGGAGGGAGTTGGTAACTCAATATAAGCCTGAAGATCCTTTAGGGTCTTCATATCCTGCGCTTCCTTGAGTATAACCAATTGCTTTTCAGCCATCATAGGGTATTTCCTTGACGTATCGGTAACCATTCTATGATCGGAATCTTTACCGTAAAAAAGGGAAAAGTTAAAAGCTTTTTCCGAATCTGAAAGAAGATGATCCTCTATATAATCGCAAACTATATCGATGAAATAAGATTCTTCCCCGTGTAAAAAATAGACAGGCTCAAAAGTTTTCTTTTTAAGCTTATTCATTAAATCTGAGAAGGAAAGAACCATAAAAACCTATTTTGCGTAAGAAAGAACGAGATCCTTAACGGCAGAAATCCATCGAGGATCATCATTTAAGCTAGGAACCAGATCTACCCTTTCTCCGCCCTTTTCGACAAATTCTTCCTGATATTCTACGCTGATTTCAATTAGCGTCTCCAGACAATCTGCCACAAAAGCGGGAGAAAACACCAATAATTTTTTTGCGCCTTCCTCTGCGCAATGATCCAGTACAACACTAGTATATGGTTGCGCCCATTTATCGGGTCCTAGTCTGCTTTGAAAAGTAGTGGTATAAGATCCCTCCTTTAGGTCAAGTTCCTTAGCAATGGCTTTGGTAGTAGCATGACACTGAGCCGAGTAACAAAACTGATTAACTTCTGATCTAACCAGACAGCAATCTTTTACTTTTAAGCAGTGATTACATTCGTCGGCCTTTTTTAGCTGACGTTGAGGTAATCCATGATAGCTGAACAAAATGTGGTCGTAAGAAGGGATATCAAACTTCCTTGCATTATCTGCGAAAATTTGAATCATAGGTTCATAATCGCAATAGGAATTTATAAATGTAACCCCGGGAATGGATTGTTCTTTTCTTAAAATACGCATGACCTCATCGTGAACTGATCCTGTGGTGGCCGATGCATATTGAGGAAAAAGAGGAAGAACATATAGATGGGTAATATTTTGCTTTTTCAATCTTTTCCAGGCATCTGAAATAGACGGATTTTGATACCTCATAGCTAACTCGACATGCCAGGAATCATCTAAAATTTCTTTTAGCCCATCAGCTACTTTAATACCATAAGCCTTTAACGGAGAACCTGTTGGAGTCCATAATTGCTTATATAATTTGGCAGATGAACCGGACCTCAAAGGAGCAATAATGCCTTGAACCAATGCCTGTCTGGCTAACCAGGGATAATCGATAACTCTGGCATCAGTTAAAAATTCACGCAAATACCTATAAACATCCCACCTGGTGGGTGAATCAGGTGTGCCCAGATTTACAAGCAACAATCCATTTTTCGGCGAATTAGCCATATTATACTTATTTAATGACAAAATTACCTCTTTAACCCGAAAAAGTGTCAATGTGTTTAAATGAATTGGAAAACATATAACTTTACCAAAAATAAAAGCGAAATGAAAAAACCTTTAATACTGGTAACAAATGACGACGGCATTAGCGCCCCAGGTATAAAAGCACTCATTGAAGTGGCAATGAAATTAGGTGAAGTTGTAGTGGTTGCCCCCGATTCCCCCCAATCTGGACAGGGTCATGCCATAACATTGGAACAACCATTGAGATTACATCCCGTAAGTATTTATCCTGGAATTCAAGCCTGGGAATGTTCAGGAACCCCGGTAGATTGTGTTAAACTGGCAAAAAATATTTTGTTGAAAGATAGAGAAGTCTCCCTTTGCGTTTCTGGAATAAATCATGGTTCCAATGCAGCTATCAATATTCTCTACTCTGGCACACTTTCAGCAGCGATGGAAGCGTCGTTGGAAAAAATTCCGTCTATAGGTTTTTCATTGCTTGATTTTAATTGGGATGCCGATTTTGAACCTTGTAAAAAGTGGGTTTCGTATATCATGGAATTCGTTCTGACCCAGGGAATTCCCATGGGAAATTTATTAAACGTCAATATTCCCGCTAAAAAAGATTTCCCTATTCAAGGGGTGAAAGTTTGTAAACAAGCCAATTCCCGATGGGTAGAAGAATACGTAACAGGTATTGACCCACGAGGACAAAAATATTATTGGTTGACTGGGAAATTTGTAAATGAAGACGAAGATGGAAACACCGATATCAAAGCTTTGCAGGCGGGCTATATCTCCGTTGTGCCTTCTCACCATGATTTAACCAATTATAAATCCCTTTCTTCTCTAAAAGTACTGGAAAAATAATGAACAGATTAAATGAAAATCAAAAAATCGAACTGGCCAAAGGTATTCTTGCTGGCTTACTGGTTCCCTTTGTTAGTTATGCCGTTTTGTTATTATTAAATGAAAAAATCTCAGCGCTCATTTTTAAGGAAGTAATGAAAGATGAGTTAATTCTAGATAACAAAACCGTAGCTATTCTAGCTATTTGCTTCAATCTTTTACCCTTCCATTTGTTAGATAAAAAGAAACAGACCAGAGCTATGAGGGGTGTTCTCATCTCAACTTTTTTATTGGCCATGCTATGGATATTCTTGTTTGGTAAAGAAGCGATCACCCTTTCATGAAAATATATATTATCGCGGGAGAAGCGTCTGGCGATTTACACGGAAGTAACCTTATTACTGCCTTAAAGCAGCATGATCCAGATATTGAACTGCGAGCATGGGGCGGAAGTAAAATGGAAAAAGCAGGCGCCACTGTAGTTAAATACTTTCATGATTTAGCCTTCATGGGCTTTGTTGAAGTTTTTAAAAATTTAATACCCATTCTAAAAAATTTTAAATTTGCCAAAAAGGATATTCTTTCTTTCGCTCCAGACTATTTAATCCTTATCGATTACCCCGGATTTAATCTTAGAATGGCCAAATGGGCACATAAAAATAAAATACCTGTCATTTATTACATTCTCCCACAGATTTGGGCCTGGAATGAGCGACGAATTAAATATATAGAAAAATATACGCAGACCAGATTAGCCATTTTACCCTTTGAACAAGCTTATTATCGTAATAAAAATGTCTCCGTACATTATGTAGGTCACCCCTTAGTAGAACACATAGAAAATTTTAAGAAATTAAACGCTGAAGTAATTGCAAGTAATGTAAAACCATCTGAAACAAAAACCATCATAGCCTTATTGCCTGGTAGCAGAATACAAGAAATCAAAAAACATGTTCCATTGCTCATCCCATTGGTTCTAAAAAATCCATCGCTACATTTTGAACTGGCGCTTGCCCCCGGGTTACCCGACGAAATGAGACAATATCTCCTCCATGCTTTTCCAAAAAATTTTTCTATAACAAATAATACCTATCATCTGCTAAGCAAGGCGAAATATGCCGTAGTATGTTCAGGAACAGCCACCTTAGAAACAGCCCTTTTTAATGTTCCGCAAATCGTCTTTTACCGAACTAACCTCGTAAATTATCTCATAGCTAAAGTGCTGATAAAGGTTAAATATATTTCCCTGGTAAACCTAATTCTTCAAAAAACCTTAGTTACAGAGGTAATTTATCCTATGAAGCAAGGTAAAAAACTAGAGGAAACATTTGACGAGTTACTGAAAATGGAGCATCAAGTACAATATTGTAAGGGATAT
>BJGN01000083.1 GCA_014190515.1 Bacteroidota bacterium | reverse complement strand
CGATGCAAAACTCGAAAAATGACGAAAATTGACAGAAGGTCTAAAAACGCGAAAACCCTTGACTAGCAAGGGTTTTAGTTATCAATGTTTGTTTTTGATTATCGTTGTTTGTACGGGTTTATTTGCCAATACAAAATCTCCCAAAGATATTTCCAAGCAAATCATCGGTGCTTATTTCACCCGTTATTTCGCCTAACCAATGTATAGCCGCGCGAATATCCATGGCTAAAAAATCACCCGTTATTCCTTCCGAAAGACCCCGGGATACGGCTTCCATGTTCTCCCTGACTTTTATCAGGGATTCATAATGTCGGGCATTCGTTATAACCGTTCCATCCATATTTACCCTCTCCCCTAACGCCGTTTTCAATATGCTGGATTTCAAATGACTGATATTCATCTCATTTTTTGCCGATATGGGTATCCAGGAGGATGGAGTGATTTGTAAAGCTTCACGTGTGGCCTCATCAGGAAAGTATTGCTCAAAAGTTGTATATGGATTCAAGTCCATTTTATTGGCAATCAAAAGAATGTGTTTTCCGGAAGTCATCCATTTTTCTACATCTTCCTGAACCTGCTGTGGCGATGTTTGAATGACATCAAACACATATAGCAGAATAGCAGCTTGTGCCACTTTTTCCAGCGTTTTTTCAATACCAATAGCCTCTATGCTGTCCTGGGCATCGCGAAGTCCCGCCGTATCAATAAAACGAAATCGAATGCCATCTATGACCATTTCCTCTTCTATGGTATCTCTGGTAGTTCCCGCAATATCACTTACAATGGCTCTGGATTCATTCAACAGCGCGTTTAACAGCGTCGATTTACCTGCATTTGGCCGTCCTGCAATGACCGTATTGATTCCCTGCTTCACCGCATTTCCAAAGGAGAAACTGTCTATTAACTTTTGAACTAAACCATGTATCTGGTCCACCAGATCACTCAATGCCTTCCTGTCAGCAAAGGCCACGTCTTCCTCCCCAAAATCGAGTTCAAGCTCAATTAAACTGGCAAAATCTAATAATTGTTGACGTAAACCACTGATTTCCTTTGAAATGCCTCCTCTCATTTGTTGCATAGCAAACTGGTGTTCCCCAGCCGATGAAGCTGCGATAAGATCTCCCACTGCTTCAGCCTGACTCAGATCTAATTTTCCATTAAGATAAGCGCGCATAGTAAATTCACCTGGCTTGGCAAATCTTGCACCATTTCTGATCATTAATTGTAATATCTGATCAATGATGTAGGGTGAACCATGACAGGAAAATTCTATGATATCCTCCCCTGTGTAGGAATTGGGTCCCTTGAAAATAAAGGCAAGAACCTCATCTAATATTTGTCCGTCCTCTGTCCTTATGGTTCCAAAATGAATGGTATGGCTTTCCTGATTGGATAAATTTTTCCCCTTAAACACCCGATTCGCTACCTGAAAGGCACCTGATCCTGATAATCTGATGACTCCAATAGCGCCGACACCCGTTGGAGTAGCCAGCGCTACGATGGTTTCCTGCATTTTATGTTCTGTGGACAAAGCTTAAATTTTAGGTCAAAGGTAAAAAAGTCAATTGGTTTCCGTATTTTGGAACATTATATAAAAGCGTTAATCTTTCATTATGTTCACCTACTTACCCAATGTTAAAGGCATTACCTGTCTTTTTATTTTATCTGCATTTTTTACTGCTGCTTATGCTCAGGAAGATCCATTTCAAGTAAAAGCCGATAAATTAGCCCATAAATATATCCTTACGGATGGTCATGTTGATTTGCCCTACCGACTAAAAGTTACCAATTTCAGATTGGAAAGAGAGTATTTGGGTATCCCCATTGCCACCGAAAATGGCGATTTTGATTATGAAAGAGCCAAAAAAGGTGGTCTAGATGCTCCTTTTATGAGTATCTATATTCCATCCACTTATCAGGAAACGGAGGGTGCTGCCAAATTGCTCGCCGATACTTTAATCAATATGATTGAAGGGATTGCCAAAGCTCATCCCGATAAATTTGCCATGGCTTACAGTCCAGAGGATGTGAAAATGCAATTCAAAAAAGGCCTTATTTCCCTTCCTTTAGGTATGGAAAATGGTGCTCCGATTGGTAATGATTTAAAGAATGTTGCCTATTTCAAAAAAAGAGGCATCAGTTATATTACCTTGACTCATGGAAAGGATAATCTCATTAGCGATTCTTCTTATGACACTACCCGGACCTGGAAAGGTTTAAGCCCTTTTGGAAATGAGGTGGTTGCCGAAATGAACAGGGTTGGTATCATGATTGATATCTCCCATGTGTCAGACCAGACGTTTTACCAGGTGATGAAACTGACTAAAGTTCCTGTCATTGCGTCGCATTCCTCCTGCCGAAAATTCACCCCCGGTTTTGAAAGAAATATGGATGATGACATGATAAAAGCATTAGGCAAAAATGGTGGCGTTATTCAGATTAACTTTGGATCTACTTTTCTGGATGGAAAAGTTCAGGAATACCAGGATAAAAAAAGAGAAGAGTTGATGGCCATTTTAGAAAAACAAGGCTTAAAATATAGGGATGAAGCCGCTAAACCAGTCATTGCCGCATTCCAAAAAGCTAATCCGACCTTGTATGCCGATGTAAAAACCGTTGCCGATCACATTGATCATGTGGTAGCTCTTGCAGGCATCGATCATGTTGGTCTTGGATCTGATTTTGATGGCGTGGGCGATTCTCTTCCAACCGGTCTGAAAGATGTATCACAATATCCAAATCTTATCGCTGAACTCCTGAGAAGAGATTATTCCAATGAGGATATTGCCAAAATATGCTACAAAAATGTTTTCCGGGTTTGGAAAGCTGTACAATCTTTTGCTACAAGTAAATAATAGTCTGAATACCGATAACCCTACTTCTGAATTTTAAGGTAGGGTTATCGGTTTGTAACGCATTTATCGATTTGCTCCAGGAAAGCATCATTCCCCAGCGCTCATTAAATTGTACGGTGCAAGCTGCCAAAAAAGAAAGGTGGTTATTACGGAAAGTATAAAATTTGGTTACATCGGATCCAGCAATATCTTTTATTGAATAATTTACCAGCCGCTGATAAACAAGGCCAGATCCCACCTTAAACTTCCACTCTGTAAATTGCACTAATACAGGCACTTCCACTTGATTCAGTCTTATCTTATGTATTACAGCCCCTGGGGAATCCGTCAATTGTCTGCGGCTTCCCGATTGACTGAAAGCCATTTCCATAGCTATAGACCAACGATCATTGATACGACTATCCAGATGCAACCCTCCTCTTAATCCAGGCTGATTAAATCCACTCAGTAAATCTCCATCAATCTGTGCCAATGTTAAGCCTGACACGATAGAGCCTTTAAATTGTTGTGCTTCTGATTTTACGCAAAAAAGGAAAACACCTAAATAAACAAGAATAATATTTTTCATGCTATATTTTTACGACCTTTACGCTATTAAATGAAGTCTTAAAGCATTAAGCAGATTGGTAAAGGTATGATTAAATTTACTAAACATTTTCTGAAAAAACTGGAAGATTTACTTTCTGAACTTGGCTTTGTCCTGCGTTATGAAAAAGGGAATTTTCAGTCCGGCTATTGTCTGGTTGAACATCGAAATATCTTAGTGGTTAATAAATTTTTTGATACTGAAAACAGAATTCAGGTAATACTCGAAATTATTCAGCAACGGGATAACCTGAATGAAAGTTTGTTAACGCCTAAAAGCAAGGCGTTATTAAAAAATATTAAAACAGGTAAATTAGAAAATTTATCCACAGAGGAGGAAATTGAAAACAAACAAACTGAAGAAACACAAATTTGAAAATCAGGTTATTAGGAACGGGAACAAGTCAGGGTGTACCTATTTTAGGTTGTGATTGTAAAGTATGCCTATCATCGGACATCAAAGATAAGCGCTTGCGTACCTCCGCACTCGTTTCTGAAAATAACCACCATTTAGTTATAGATTGCGGCCCAGATTTCAGGCAACAAATGCTGTCTGCTCAAGTTCATACATTAGACAGCATTCTCCTAACCCATGAGCATAATGATCATATCATTGGTCTGGACGACATTCGTCCCTATAATTTCAGATCGGGAAAACCGATGGATATTTATGGAAAGGAAGAGGTTTTAAACGAACTATCTATGCGATTTCCTTATGTTTTTAATACCTTAAATAAATATCCCGGCGCACCTGAGGTAAAGAAAAAAATTATTGCAAAGGATATCCCTTTCCAATGGGGGGAGAAATACATTTTACCTATTGAAGTGATGCACGGCACTTTACCTGTTCTCGCCTTTAGGTTTGGTAGCCTCGCTTATGTCACCGATGTAAATTATATTTCTCCAGCATCAATGCGTCAATTGGAAGATTTAGACTACCTGATTTTAGGTGTCCTACAACCTCATTCCCATTATTCTCATTTCAATGTAGAAGAAGGTTTACAAGTTATCGAAACACTAAAGCCTAAACAAGCCATTCTTATACACTGTAATCATAAAATAGGTTTGTCCGCCGAATTCAATAAATTACTACCTGAAAATGTACGGGTAGGTTATGATGGACAAATAATAGAAGCAAATTGGTGATAATTATTTGACACCGTTTATTTTTTTACTTATATTTGATTAACTATCAATTTTTCCAATATGTCTAAAATAGATTATATTACCATAGCCGTCGTAGTCATTTGTATTTCTCTCCTGGGTTTAGTTTTTTGGAAAGTGGCAGATTTAAACTGGACAGAGGAAAACATTCAGGAAACAGAAGAAGCCGTCCAGGTCGCTGTTGAGGAAGAAGAAGCCGCGCCATTTTTGGATGAAAACTATGATGTGACCGATTTTGTGGGGGAGGACTCAACGACAGTTCCTATTGAAACCAATCCGGTGGTTATTCCTGAGGAGGAAAAAATAAAAGAGAAAGTCACTATAAAAGAGCCTGTTATAGAGACTAAGCCAGTAAAAGCAGCAGAAAAAGTGGAGACCGCTCCGCCTGTTAATACACTCAAAGAGGAATATTTAGTCTGGGGAGGCTCATTCTCAACCCGCTTAGGAGCAGAAGAGGAACTAGCAAAATTCAAAAAACTGGGCTACAATAAAGCCGAAGTATCCCTTTTTGACAAAGGTAAATATGCCGTTGTCATAGTAGGAAGATACCCAACACAGGCACAAGCTCAGGCTTTAGTGAACGAATTAAAGTCAAAACATAATATTTCTGCTATTGCCAAAAAGAAAAAATTATGAATCAGGACGGTAGGTTACTTAATTTTTTAAGGTCAAGAATGATGATTGTTCCTTCAGTAATATCAATGTAGCCGTCATTTTTAAATTCTGTTAACATTCTGATTACGCTCTCTTTTGCTGTCCCAACAATACGAGCCAAATCCTCCCTCAGTATATGAAACGATTTATTATCCTCCTTTTGGCTCAATAATATAAGCGCATCTGCCACTCTTTTCCTCACCGAGTTATAAGCAAGATTCAATAATTGTTCTTCCTTTTCCGTGATATTATTCGCTAACATTTTAATCATTTGAGAAGAAACATCTCTATTGGCCTGAATAAGTGCCAGAAAATCATCTTTAGGAATAAGCACAATATCCGTATCTTCCATAACTGCAGCTGTTTCTGCATGAGCGGTATTTTTCAGTAAATCGACATAACCTAAAAAATCACCATCTTTTAGAAGTTCAATTATATATTCTTTACCTTGATCGTGGGTTTTAAAGGTTTTAACCTTTCCAGAACGAATGAAATATAAAAATCGAGGATTATCGCCTTCTTCAAAAATGACATCTCTTTTTTTAAAATGTTTTACTTTTTTATCATTCGATAAATTTTTTAGTGCTTCAAAACCTTTAGCTTCATTGATAAAAGCTCTCAAGCCACTTTCTGACCTATCAAAATCCTTCCTTAGTAATTTAGTCTTCCTAAGTCTTGTTTCGATGACCGATAATAATTCATCTTTATAAAAAGGCTTGGTAACATAATCATCGGCACCAAGATTCATGCCCCTTCTAAAGTCAGATCTTTCAGCTTTTGCCGTTAAAAAAACAAAAGGGATACCAAAGGTATCAGGCCTTTTACCTAAAATATTAAGCACACCGAACCCGTCTAATTTCGGCATCATGACATCGCACAAAATAAGGTCTGGAACTTGCGTCTGAGCTATTTCAACGCCTTTTAAACCGTCTTCAGCTGCTAAGACAGTAAAATTAGATAACTCAAGAATTTCAATCAGATTTTCTCTAACATCTTGGTTATCTTCAATGACCAATATATTAATGGATTGATTCGTTGACATATCTTGATTTTTTAAATTTGTGAAATACGCGGCAAAGAGATTTTAAAAAATGTACCTATACCCAATTGACTTTCAAAATGAATGGAACCATCCATCAGTTCCAAATATCTTTTCACAATGGTTAAACCCAGGCCTGTTCCTTGAATATTCTCCACATTGTGGGCTCTAAAAAATCGGGTAAATAGGTGTTCCTGTTCTTCCAATGGAATACCAATTCCTTCATCCCGAATAGTAAAATACAGCCATTTTTCATCCATATAAAAGTCAAAATAGATAGACTTATCTTGTTCTGAATATTTAATGGCATTTGAAAATAAGTTGAGTAAAATATTTTTGAGTAATTTATGATCTAAAAATAAAACGGTCTGGAGATTCTCAGTTGGTGAAATAACTTTTTGTCCAAGCTTAAGGATAGGCAGAATATCCTCCAATAAATCAGTACAAAAATCATTGAATATAAATTCGACAGGTTGCGATAAAACTTTACCTTCTTCGAGTTTACTCAATGAAAGGAAATCATTAAGAATACTAGTTAAGTTATTTACTGCGGAACGGATTCTAACAATATGTTTCGCTCTTTTTTGATCTTGTCCCCCGTCATTACATGCTTCTATGAGCTCAGCGGAGGAGAGAATAGTACTTAAAGGCGTTCTAAATTCATGAGAAGCCATAGAAACGAATCGAGATTTTAAATGATTCAACTCCTTCTCTCTTTCATACGCTTTCCTTAGGGCCTTTTCCTTTTCATGGAGGGCATCTTCGGCGCTTTTTCTTTCCTGGATTTCAAATTCCAGCTTTTTATTTATATTCAGCAGTTGGTTAATCGCGTCAGCTAATTCCTCTGTACGTCTTGAAACCCGTTTTTCCAATTCCGTATTCATGCTCAGAATCCTCTGTTCAGCTTCCCTTAGATCGGAAATATCGATTCCCGAACAAATCAAACCAATGACTTCACCGTTTGAGTCTGTCAACAAGCTATTTTTCCAGGCATATTGTTTGACCGCTCCATTTACATTAATAGCTGTTGTTTCAAAAGAATCCAGCAAAGGAATATTTCCCGACATCATCTCCACCAGAGCTAATTGAAGTGGGCCTGTTTCATCGGGTGGAAGGATGAGATTAAACCAATACTGAGTAATGACATCCTCGTGTTTTAAACCCACGAAGGATAAACCCTTTTGATTAAGATTAATGATTTTGGTTTGGCGATCTAAAACCACATTAATCGTATTGGCTACATCGAAATACATTTCGATTTTTTCCTTTGCGGAAATTAATTCTTTTTCTATTTGCTTTTGTTCTGTCAAATCGTGAACAATGCCCGTATAAAGTGATCTGTCAGGCAAACGCACTTCACTAATACTCAAATAACAAGGAAAAACGGTATCATTTTTCCTTTTTCCTTCAACCTCCCTTCCAATACCAATTATCTTTTTTTCCCCTGTTCTATGATAATTCTGAAGATACCCATCATGCTTTTCACTGTATCTCCCTGGCATTAACATATTGATATTTCTACCAATTAATTCATCTATATGATAACCAAATAGTTCTGACGCAGCATTATTAACCTTTAGGATAATGCCGAGCTGTTCAATAATAATGATACCATCTGTTGCAGTTTGAATAACCGCAGCAAGCTGAAGAGAAGCAATATCCTGATGGTCCAATTTATTTTCCATAAATCCTTATAAAGTGCTAGATTTTCAAAAATCAGGGAGTGGATTGATAAATGTCATTCATCTGTTGAAAAAAACAAATCATTTTTAACTTATTAATTTGCGTATAAAGAAACGACTTATAAGAATGAAAAAAACAAATTTTAGATAAATGCCAGCTATACATCAAGTAAAGTTATTAGGTATCGGTGCATCCAAGGACAAAGCTCTGCGAGAGCTTGTTGATCAGGCTATGTCCGTTTTAAACATTCATTGGCCCATCGAGGAAATAAAAGACATAAATCTTCTTATTGGTTATGGCATAACTGGAATTCCTGCTTTAGTAATTGATGATAATGTGATATTTCAAGATAACGTACCCAGCTATTCTGAACTGCTTCAGGTTTTTAAGGAATTCATCACAAAGGAAAATGAGCAAAAGCTTTACATTAACAAAATCCCAAAATAGGTCTGTCTATTTGAAAGGTAATCTGTTTGCTCACACTTTTATGCAATAAATCACCTATAAATCCTCTCGTTGGCAGATAAAGTGCTAAAATAGCTGGTTCATTGGCCTTCAAAAACTGAAAAATACCATCGACAACCTCCTCATTTGAAATCTGATGAATCTGACCTAATCCTTCAAAACTAGTTTTACTAGAGCTTACCGGATGATTATCCTCATTTGGTTTTACCACATGAATAAACTCAATTTGAGTCCGTAGATAGGTAGAAAAGTCTTTTAATTTTACCAAAACGGTATCTTCGCCCTCTTCAAAATTAGTGGCATAAATCATTTTAAACCATTTATTGAAAGTAGCTTCCTTTGGAATCACTGACACAGGACAGGGCGAATGCCTCAACACATGAGTAAGTTATACTCCCCAGCCATTTCTCCAATCTATTACGTTCCCCTTGCGTAGCCATGATGATCAAATCATAACCCTCCGCCAATTTATCAATTTCGTAACTTATATCTATACCATATTGCAAGCCTGATTGCCCCAAAAGACCTTGAGGAATATCTTTTACAAAATGGGACATTTGTACTTCCAGATCCTCGCGTTTTTCTCTAATCATTTCCTCCAAATAGATAGGAGGTAAATTGGCTGCATCTACCGAAGCCAACTGATACACCGTCCAAACATCAATAACAGCGTCAAATTCCTTCGCAAAATCAACCGCATATCGAAGCGCGTGTTGAGAGACTTCCGAGAAATCGGTAGGGAAAAGTATTTTCTTCATAGGTAAATTTTAAAAAATGGGTTTCATAAGTAATATGAACAAAACTAACCCTGCTGTCATGTAAATAAAATGACAAAAATCACCCTGAATAAGTAACAAATATTTTATGGATACTATTTTAACCAGGACAAAACCACCTGAACAGGTTGATGATCAGAGGGATATCTCTTTTCAAAAGAATCGGTTAAAACACCATATTTTTCGATATTAAAATACTTTCCTAAAAATATATAATCAATCCGCCTTTTCAACTCAGCATTCCAATTAAAACTATTAAAGGTACCAACCGGCCCATAAGGTGCTTGTTTTGAGTGCGTGAAACTGTCCCTATAACCCACATCATTTAAAATTTTAATCGCATCAGATTCAGGCAAAGAATTAAAATCACCCATGATAATAACAGGTAAACCCTTACTAATTTCCGTTGCCTTTTGGTGCATTAACTTGGCAGATTCTAATCTGGCAACGACCCCTTCATGATCAAAATGAGCATTAAAAACATAGAATAATTTACCATTTTGCTTATCCTTACATTTCGCCCAGGTACAAATACGTTTGCAACATTTTGCGTCCCAACCCATCGTTGGTTCACCGGGTGTGGTACTTAACCAAAAATTACCCGATTGAACAACCTCTATCCTACTCTTCTTATAAAATAAGGCTGCAAATTCACCTGCAAGCTTACCATCATCCCGACCTACGCCTACCCAGCCATATTCAGACAAGGCTTCCAAATCTTGTATTTGATTATATAAAACCTCCTGAGTACCAAATATATCCCAATCATGAAATTGAATTAAGCCTTTGACTAAATTCACTCTATTAGGCCAGGCGTTTATGCCATCCTGAGGATTATTATAACGTAAATTATAGGTCGCCACAATTAGTTTATTTGACTTTTGTGCAACTACCATTTCTTGAAAGCCTATAAAAAGAAACAAGGCAATGAAGCATTTATTATACATAGTTTAGGATTTTAAAGGATAAAGAATTTTTTAATACACAGGTTCCAGGGTAAAGCCAGCCTGACGAAGCAATGAGATAACCCCCATATCTCCGGGCAGATGACCGGCGCCAACAGCAAAAAAAGTAGGCTTATTCCTCATTAATTCAATGATAGGAGCTACCCATCTTTTATTTCTTCTGAACAACAATAAATCTTTGAATTGATCCATTCCAGCATCATCCTGCATCATTCTCTCCATTTCCTGGATATCCTGTTTTTTATAAATAGCAGCCAACTCGTCCATCATAGAAACGCCGGAATCTTTTTGAATAATTTGCTCCAACAACATTTCTGCCTGGACGCGATAAGGAATACTATCGAAAATACTCATCTGAAAAGCGATAGTTTCCAGACCTTTAATTTCCAGATTTTTATTTTGAGCCAAGGTCAAAAATTCCATTTCATAGGACTTCAAATCACCATTACTCATTCCCATTCCATCAGGATCCAAACTGGAAAGAAGCATAGGTTTTAATTTTTCAAGTATCTGAAAAGGAAGTCCCATATTATTAAAATGTGAGGACACTTTATCATATTCATCCGTGGTATAAAGCATGGAAAGCGTCGTATCGTTTCTCATAAAACCTTGCATCATTAGCGGCATAAGTTGAGAAATATCATCCATGGCAGATAAATCTACCTCAAAAACCATAGATTTTACGTTACCGATAGCCTTTTCAACCGATGGAAGAAGAAAAAAGTCCTTCTTACCTATTAAGTGGATGGTCCCATATAGATAGGAATCAGCTGGTAAGGTTCTTCCACTAATCTTCCAGAGCAGTGATTTTTCACCAGGTGCCTGACCCAGTAATTGACATTGAATGAACAGAAGAGTTAACAGAGAAAAACAACGAAGGAACATAGTACTTATTTTTAACTTTAATGATGAAAATCAAATTCTTGTAATATACTAAATAATACGAGATGAATATCTAAAAAAGTCAAAATGGAAATATCAGGTCTGAATTTTTTAAATAATGGCATAGTTAACAAATTTTCAGGTGCAGCCACAGCTACAAACACATCATTTTCAACAAAAGAAAAAAAGAGAGCCCTTCCCGTTTTTTCATAAAATCTAATCATAAGGTCTTTAATATCCTCTGATAAAATAGACGACGCAGGGGTATCAGGTGAGGCATAAGTAGCAAAAGATTCTTTAAAATGGGCATTACTCTGCTCGTCGTCTTTATTTTCTGCACCTAACCAGGTAAATTTTCTAATCGCCTTATATACCTCTTGTTTTTCTCTACGGCTCCAGATAATAGCTGCCCCTGAAGTTTTAAAGGGTAATTTACCATGGATGAATAAACCATCAAACTGCGGTTTTAATTTACCATCGATATTTGAAGTCACAGATACACGGAGCTTACTTAATGAGAAGGAAACCTCTCCAATATTTCCCGTCATTAATCCGTTTCCTTCATAATTTGTTGCATTTTCAGAAAAAAAACCACTTTCCAAGTATATTTTACTATCAATACATTGATCTCCCCGAAAAGATAAATTCATTATTTCAGGGGTCTGCATAAAATATTTCATCATCAATGAAGTCAATGAATACTGACAAGCCAGCTTAAAATTTAACCACATAGTAGCAACGTAGTAAAAACCATACAAACTACCACCAATAAACAAAAGAGTGAGCACAAAAAGACCAAAGAATACTTGGAGAAGAAGTCCCAAAATAAAAACTACACACAAAATGCCTAGCAGGCGAATGATATGAAAACGATGTTTATTGAGTTGAGATAAAACAGGAACTATTTCATCTTGATAAAAAATTTGAAATTGAGCGCCTGAAAATGATATCATAATATGGTCAAATTAATAGCCAAAATTCAAATCTGCTATAAGAGAAATATCCTTTACCTCCTTTTCAAACCATTTTAATGGCGCACTATTCTTATCCCCTGTACTAGTATCACATTTAAAAAAAACATAATATAACTGTAAGTCCTCCCCCAACAAAGTAAGCAGCTGGTTTAATCTTGCTTGACCTTGAATAGGTTGTTGATAAGGATAAATCATTCTCCAGATATAATAGGCCTCGTCGTGCCAGGTAATGATATTGACTAAAGAAGGAATAGCGCCTCTTTTTTCCATAAACTGAGCGGCTAGAATACTATGATGTTTACTCCAATCACGGGGAGAGCCCTTTGGTTCAATATATTTAAACGCGTCATGAATAATAGCTACTAATCTTAAGAGAGCGCGATGCTCAAAAGAGAGGTTAACTTTGTCAATATTATCGAGAACCTCTCTTACATGTTTATAAACTTCCCCTTCCGGATGACCATAGCGAGGCAATCCCCAACGGAGACCGGCCTGCACTTCTGGAATAGCCAAAAGGTCAGCTTCTTCCTTATTTTCAGGTTTTAAAATATCCAGTAAATCAAGATAGAATGATGTCATAAACAGAGGTAAAATGTCTCAATATTAACTAAAATAAAAGAACTTTAGGAAGATTGAATGGGTATGTTTGTTTTCACAAACGAAATAAATGTTTATCTGTCATAAATTCAAACAGAACATGAATAAAAAGAGTTTTTTAAGGACTTTATTTACTACGCTCAAAGATTTACAATCTTTATTCTTCCCACCTATTTGTTTAGCTTGTAAGGGTCCGGTAGCTGGTGAAGACAACTTGATGTGCGCTACCTGTCAAGCCAATTTACCGTTTACCACCCATCATCTGCAAAAAGATAATCTTATGGAACAGCGATTTTGGGGCAGGATAAATATGGTGAGAGCCACGGCATTTTTACAATTTCAAAAAGAGGGAAGCGTACAAAACCTACTTCATTTTTTAAAATATGAACATAGGGAAGATCTTGGGATATACTTGGGTAACTGGTATGGAAGGGAATTAAACGAAAGCGACATATATAAAAATATAGATTACGTAATTCCTGTGCCCATACATAGGCAAAGGCTAAAAAAGCGAGGCTATAATCAGATAGAAGAATTTTCCCGTTGCATAGCCTTCCAAATTGGAAAAGAGTA
>BJGN01000082.1 GCA_014190515.1 Bacteroidota bacterium | reverse complement strand
TTTCTCATTCATGCGCCTCGTCAAACAGGTAAAACTACTTTTTTGCACGCTTTGGCTCACCGTCTGAATAAGGAAGGTAACTATATATCGGTGGTATGTTCTTTGGAATCAGCTAGTTATAACAGTATCACCGTGGAAACAGCAAATGAGGTGTTTATTCAATCTTTGTATTTGACCTCTAAAATTTTTTTATCCCACGATGCTTTACCGCCTAATCCGGATGGTTATTTACCAGGTAACCTGTTACTGAGGAATTACCTGACCGATTGGTGCGATATACTTGACAAACCATTGGTTTTATTACTTGATGAGGTGGATGCTCTTTATGACGACGTACTTATTTCTACTTTACGTCAATTAAGGGATGGATTTCAAACCCGCCCTAAACATTTTCCTCAATCTATTGCCTTAGTTGGCCTGCGAGATATCCGTGATTTTCGCATGCGGCCCCGGGTGGATAAGCCGTTGATAGGTTCAGGCTCGCCTTTTAATATAAAAGCAAAATCTTTTTTCTTACCTGCATTTTCAAAAGAAGAAGTGCGTGGATTGTTGGATCAACATACCCAAGATACTGGTCAGGTTTTTTCTGAGGAAGTATTAGAAAAGTTATATGCCTATTCAGGTGGACAACCCTGGTTGACGAATGCGCTGGCCAATGAGGTGGTAAGGGAGCTTCTCAAAAATGATTATACCCAAGAAATCACTCTGGACTTGATTGAACTGGCCAAAGAGCGTCTCATCGAACAGCGTCAAACCCATCTGGATAGCTTAGCGGACAAGATAGATGATCCCCGGGTTCGACCTATTATCATGAGTATCATCACGGGTGATTCCCCTGCTTTCGATGGAGCAGATGATGCTATCCGTTATTGCAGGGACTTGGGCATTATCAGCACAGGTAATCCTATTCAATTTGCTAATCCGATATACAGAGAAATCATTACCCGAATTCTGACTATAGGATTTTCTGTTGGCATCAATCAAGACATCGCTCAGACGAGTTGGTACCAAAATATTGACGGTTTGCTGAATATGGATAAATTACTGGACGCATTTACCAAGTTTTATCGACGCAACGCTGAATCTTGGATTGACAGATATCAATACAAGGAAGCGGGACATCAATTGATGTTGATGGCCTTTTTACAACGGGTCATTAATGGGGGAGGACGCATCGAAAGGGAAATGGCAGCAGGAAATGGACGGACAGATCTGGTTGTTTTTTGGAAAACACAGGTTATAACCATTGAGATAAAAATGCACCACGATAAATGGTCAGAGCCAGAAGGAATTGAACAATTAGCCCGTTATCTGGACCGATTAGGACAAAAAACAGGGTATATGGTATTTCTCGAAAAGAAAAGTGCTGCAGAATTATCATGGGAAGACCGCATCCGTAGGGAAGTACTTATAGTTGATAACAAGGAAATTATTATATATGCCATGTAGGGGCAAATGGCATTCTGACCTAAAAATAATTTATCTGACCTGACCCCCTGGGGTCACATAACTATTGAACATTATGCCCCCTGGCGGCACAATTTCCTGTGTATAAACAGCCCATTACCAACAGAGACGAAACTATCAGATAGAACGAGAAACCAACACGGTCAGCAAAAAATTACCCTTGGTGCGAAATATCAGAATGAATAACTTATGAATAACGAAATTATACTGTATCGTCCAAACGAACTTGCTGAGCATATAGAGGTTAGGTTAGAAAACGAAACCGTTTGGCTAAATAGGCAGCAGTTAACTATATTACTTGGCAGGGATGTTAAGACTATTGGCAAACACATTAATAATGTGTTTGAGGATGGAGAATTACAAAAAAGTTCAACTGTCGCAAATTTTGCGACAGTTCAAAATGAAGGTGGAAGAACAATAGAACGTCAGATAGAATACTACAATCTTGATGTTATTATTTCGGTTGGCTATCGTGTTAAGTCAAAACAGGGTACTCAATTCAGAATATGGGCAACAAATGTTTTAAGAGATTATTTGCTGAAAGGTTATGCTTTAAACCAGCGTATGAACAGAATTGAAAATAATATGGATCATTTGATCAAAAAGGTAGATACTATTTCTTTACATATTAGTTCTCATTTAATTCCTAACCAAGGCGTGTTCTTTGAAGGACAAGTATTTGATGCTTACGAACTGGCTTCCAGAATCATTCGCTCGGCCCAAAGCGATATTATATTAATTGACAATTATATAGACGAAAGCACTCTTACGCATTTAACAAAAAAAACAAAAGAAGTAAAGTTGCTTTTATTAACCAAAACCATTTCAGATCAGTCTGCCTTAGACGTAAAAAAAGCTAACGAACAATATGGCCATATTGAAATTAAATCTTTTGCCAAAAGCCACTACCGCTTTTTGATTATTGACAACTCGGAGGTATATCATCTGGGTGCATCCCTAAAAGATTTGGGTAAAAAATGGTTTGCATTTTCTAAAATGGATAAAAGTTCGGTGGCTAGCATTTTAATGCATGTTCCTATTCCTTTAAAATAGGAATCTTTCTTAAAAAAGGTTTACATATTTAATAATTCTATAAAGGTAGTCCTTATATAAATATACACTCTAACACTCCACCGCCTGGTCAATCCGTCACATCAGGTTTCTAAATGAAATTTACCCCTTATCACTTGGTTTTGAATCACGGATTTTAAAGATTACTGGATTTCACTGATAATAGAGGATATCTTTGGTCTGGCTGTAATGATCATTTGTAGAGGGGTACTTTGCACCCTTTTTTTCGCCGATGCGTTACGCATCGGCGAAATACCTGGCATTGAAAGCAGTATTTAATAATTACCTTCCCACTCAATCCAACGACGTTATGGTTAATCCTCGAAATCCTTTAAATCCTGATACAAACCAGGTATTAGGATGTAAAGAGTAAATCAAAACCTATCGGGGAGAAGACGCGAAGCATCGTGTCTCTACAATAAATATGCATAAGAATCTAATAAACATTTGGCACATTCTTAGAAAATCATCCATTATTTATCCTTTGGAATCACCTAGGGGCATAGCCCCGACCTCTTTGTAACAAAAAAAGGCTATCCGAAGATAGCCTTTATAAAAATGTACCCAGAGCGGGAATCGAACCCGCACGGCCGTTATGGCCACAGGATTTTAAGTCCTGCGTGTCTACCTATTCCACCATCTGGGCAGAAAAAAAATTCGAGCGGATGACAAGATTCGAACCTGCGACCTCAACCTTGGCAAGGTTGCGCTCTACCAACTGAGCTACATCCGCGACTTACTAGAATGCTTTTACTCTAAGGAAGTGCAAATATAATGCAATTTTTGATCAAATATAAATTTTCACCATAATTATTGCAAATTTTCTGTGTTTCTCCGCGCATAATAATAGGCCTCTAATTGTGACCGAATACTTAAATCACTCTCCGTTTTCCTGTATTCATTCAAAAAATTAATGTCTATAATCCTAGCTTTCACATTGTCATTTAGTTGTATCCTTAAGTAATTAACTATTTCCTTTTTTAAGGTCTCATTATAAACAGGTATGGCCGTTTCAATTCTATGGCTTAAATTGCGAAGCATCCAATCGGCCGACGATAAATATACAGCTTCTTTACCTCCCTGATGAAAAACAAATACCCGCGCATGTTCCAGAAATCTATCTACTATACTTATCGCTTCAATATTTTGACTCAAGCCAGGAACTCCAGGAACTAAACAGCAAATACCTCGGACGATTAACTTTATCTTTACACCGCACTGCGAAGCCTGATATAATTTGGTGATCATAGCAAGGTCTTGTATGCTGTTTACCTTGAGTATTATTTGTGCCTCTTCTCCTCTCATCGCTGCGTCAATCTCTGCATCGATAAATTGCTCTAATTTTTCTCTGAGATTAAATTTTCCAACTAAAATATGATTGAAAGTCTGTTGTGGAAGCTTAGCCGTTTCTAAATAGGAGAATATTCTGGCTAATTCTTTAGTTAATCTTTCATCGGCAGTAAATAATCCAAAATCGCTGTAGGTGCGGGCAGTTTCTTCATGGAAATTTCCTGTGGCTGTGTATGCATACAATTTAGCCGTTTCTCCTTCCTGTCTTCTGACTAAGGCAATTTTAGCATGTACTTTTAGTCCCGGAAAGCTGTAATGTACCGTAACTCCTTCCTTTTCCAGCTTTTCTCCCCAGTTCAAATTAGCCTCTTCGTCAAATCTTGCCTTTACTTCAATAAAAACGGACACTTGCTTACCCGCTGACACCGCAGCTGTTAAAGCTTGCATTATTCGTGAATTTTTGGCAACCCGATAATGGGTGATTTTTATATGTGTTACCGCCGGGTCAACTGCCGCAGCTTCAAAAAAATGAATGACCGATTCATAAGACTGATAGGGATAATGTAACAAATGATCTCTCATTCTTATGGTTTCAAATATGTTGACGCTTTTTTCTATCAGTGGATAGGCAAGGGGGGGTAATGCATTATTCTTCAAATGAACTAATCCGAAATCAGGGAATTTGAAAAAATCAAAATTATTATGATATCTCCCTTCTCTTAAGGTGTCATTTTTCTCCAGGGCAAATACCTTACACAAAAATTCAAACATTTGTGGAGGCATCTCTCTATCGTAAACAAACCGCGCAGCAGGTCCAACCTGCCTTTTTGATAAACTCTCTTTTATTTTTTGTATTAAATCTCCTGAAAATTCATCATCTATATATAATTCAGCATCACGGGTCAATTTTACTGAAAAGGTGTCTATTATGGCATACCCCGGGAACATCCAGGAAACGGAATGCCTAACTATATCGTCCAGCATAATCATCTCGTGCTTTCCTGCGGAGGAGGGTAACTCGATAAATCGAGGTAAATGATCTGATGGTATTTTAACTAAAGCATATTCATCGTCGGCATGTAAATCGTGAATAGGCTTCATTTGTAACGTTAAATATAAGGCAGCATTATTCAGGAAAGGTCTGACTTTTTCACCCACTAACAGCACCGGTTGAACAAAGGGAAGCATGTGGTCGTGAAAATAATGTTCCACAAATTCTCTCTGCTTGTTATTTAAATCCAACCTTCGCCGTAAATAAATATTGTGTTTTTTCAATTCTGGAACGATTCGGTCTAAAAAAACACTGCTGAATTCCTCCTGTTGCAGATTTACTATGCGGCGGATTTCTTTAATGGTCATTTTGGGATCGTGTTCCAATTCTCTTTTGGCCTTTTTTCCAGCACGAACCAGATACCTGTGATAGGCCATTCGGACTTTAAAAAATTCGTCCAGATTTGAACTGTAGATAGCCAAAAATTTTATACGCTCAAACAAAGGCACCGATAGATCCATGGCCTCTTGTAAAACCCGATAATTAAAACTCAACCAACTTAGGTCTCTATGTATAAAAGGTATCCCCGATTCGGTTTCCAGTAATTCCTGAATTGGTTTGAATTGATGTGTATTCACCGCTGTATTTTTTGCTAATATAAACCTATGCGGTCTAAACTATGGTGCTTTTATGTTATTTTATCATTAAAATAATTTTAATTGCCCCGTTTCTGGTTCTTCAGTATATGACTTTTTCTCTCGTATATTTTGAAAATTCCCTGTGGCTGTTTGAAGACCCTTAATATATTCGTACATAGGCAGAATAGCTTTCGGTTGTGGTTGATGAAGGAAAAAATATATTTCCTTAATACCTACATCTACCCATTCACTCAAGGTATTTACCCACTGTTTTAATCTTTCCCCATCGCTTGGATGTCCTGAATTTCCAACAAATCGGACAAATACAACGTCGGTAGTAGCGCCAATGGTCAATACATCTCTTCTACCAGCAACGTCGGTCATTACTATTCCTTTTTGATAATGTATTAAAAGCTCGCTCAGTTTATCCTTTGCAGGGGGTAAATACCAATCTTCATGGCGAAATTCAACGTGTAAAGCAATTTCTTTTGGCCATGCCTGAAAAAATGTCTCTAAAATGTCGAGGTTATCAGGACTAAAATAGGGGGGAAGTTGTAGAAAACAGGGACCAAGTTTTTCTTTTAAGCCTGAAATGGATTCACAAAATAATAATACATTGTCAGTCCCATAGCCCAATCCTTTATGGTGACCAATGGCTCTGGGTAACTTTGGGCAAAATTTGAAATCAGGCGCACTTTTATCATACCATCGTTCTATTTTTAAATGATCAGGTATCTGGTAATGCGTAGTATTTAATTCTATGGAGTCAAAAACCTTTGCATATTGGCTTAAATAATCAGCTGGTTTTATTCCTTTAGGATAAATACTTCCCACCCATTCCTTTTCAGCCCAACCAGTGGTTCCAATATGAAAATGAATAGGTTTTGAATTTTTAAGGTTCCCTATATTTGGTTTTGGAGGTATATTCCATAAAATATCAGATAGATTCTCTACTTTTCCAAATTCCATTGCATCGATTTTGTTTTTGCAAAATTAGTTTTGTTTTGGATTTATATGCTTTCCCTATTACCTTCGCAGAAAAATAGTTTTTACATGGTAAAAAGAAATAAATGGGTAGCAGGAAACTGGAAAATGAATCTGGATTATTCCTCCGCGCTCGAATTGACCAATAATTTGGTAGCCAATTTACCCGAATTGAATGGTACGTCTGTTACTTTATGTGTGCCTGCCGTCTATTTGGATGCACTCAAACCTATTGTAAATAAAAATGGTTTGATTCAGCTGGCGGCTCAAAATTGCCATTCAGAGGATAAAGGTGCCTATACTGGTGAAATTTCCGCTGCTATGCTAAAAAGTATGGATATCTATCAAGTGGTTCTCGGTCACTCTGAACGCCGAGAATACTTTAATGAATCTAATAAATTTTTGAGTGAAAAAGTTTCTAAGACATTGAGTCATGGTTTAACGCCAATATTTTGTTGCGGTGAACCACTGTCAGTCAGAGAGGAAAATAAACAAAACGCATTTGTTACCAATCAGTTAGAAGAAAGTATTTTTCATTTAAGTGCACAGGAAGTAGCAAAGGTGGTATTTGCTTATGAACCTATCTGGGCTATAGGAACGGGTCGTACCGCAAGTGCTGAACAAGCTCAAGAAATGCATGAAGTTATTCGCCATTTCTTTGAACAAAAATATGGCGCTGACGTCGCTGAAAAATTAATCATTCTTTACGGAGGGAGCGTCAATGCTTCAAATGCTGCTAGCTTATTTTCAATGCCCGATGTAGATGGTGGTCTGGTTGGTGGCGCAAGCTTACAAGCTAATGATTTTCTTCAAATTATATCAGCCGCGGCTAATAGTTGAATTAAATTACATGTAAATAAATTTTAATGTAAATTATGTTGAATAATAGCACTAAATAGTTTACAAATAAGTTATATTTGTGTAGGAAAACGAGAAAACTACATGAATACAATGGTCACACATAGGTTCATCTTTTGTCATGATGAACTTAAAAGGCTAAGAAAGGTACGTTCAAGCCGGCAATTTGCCCTGTCTTTGGACTACCTTCCTCAGTCTCTCAGCGAAATACTAAAGGGTAGAAGAGATGTTACCCTCGAGCTCCTAAGAAAAGGGGTAGAAAAATACGAAATGAACCCGGTCTATTTACTAACAGGAAGGGGTAGTCATTTTTCTCAACCTGAGGAATGGCTTTCAGCTAAAAGTTCTGCCGATGCTTCAGGCAATTCCGATGTTATCTATTTTGTTCCTCAAATGTTAGGAAAAAAATATGCTGAGGAAAGAAGAAATAGTCAGTTCTTAGCTTCATTGGAATGTTTGAACCTTCCAGGTGCTCATTTAAAGGGGCTAAACCTCCGCGCTTTTGAAGTGCCAACAGATAGTGGCTATCCCGCTTTTTTACACGGTGATGTCCTCATTGCTGAAAAATTAGATCCTGCGTCAGGAGTTAAATCTATTTCAAATGATAAATTTTATGTGGTTGTTACTAAAAACAATATCCTAATTCATAAAATTGATCTAAATTCTCTGTCTAAAGGTATAGTAAACCTTTATTTGGGAAATAAAGAGGAAAAGATTACTTCAGTAAAGCTTTCTGATATACTTGAATTTTGGGAGGTGAGGCTAAAAGTTACCAGGAATATCGAAAACGAAAATAAAACGTTAAATGCTTTATTGTCGGAAATAAAGGATATCAGACAATTGCTTTTTAATTCCTCAAATGCTTTAGTATAAAAGGATATGGCAAAAAAAGTATATGATAACATATCGGTTCATCTTAGTTACTACGATTTCGAAGGTGGTTTTTGGGGGATGACAGATAAAAATGGGAATCAATGGCTGCCATTGAATCTTGACGATTCCTGGATATCTCAAGGTAATATAGATGTGGTAGTCTCATTTGCTGTGGAGGAAAATATTTTTTCTCTGGTAAATTGGGGCACTCCTGTAATGGTTAGCGATATTAAGCACCCATAAATTTTACCTTTTCTTTATCTTGTAAAAATAAGTTCAACGCTATTTTACTTGCAAGTAAAGCGTCTTCCGCGTAGGTTTCATTGATTTGTTCCGCAGTAAAATATTTTTCGATAAAATGTGTATCAAATTCACCTGAAATAAAGTTTGGGTGTTCGCAAACAAATTTTCCAAAGGGTAGAGTAGTCTCGATGCCTGTTATATCAAATCTTTTAATAGCTTCCAAAAGATTTTTTATGGCAGCATTCCTGTTATCTCCAAAGGCTATTAATTTGCCAATTAAAGGATCATAAAAGATAGAAACCTCCATACCAGCTATAAACGCATCATCAAGCCGCACGTTTTCCATAATAGGTGGGCCATAAGTCTTCAGAACACCCGTACAAGGTAAAAATTGATTAAAGGGATCTTCCGCACAAATACGCAATTCAACGGCATGACCTTTTATAGATAAATCCTGTTGGGTGAATGGCAACTTTTCTCCCTCTGCCACTGCGATTTGTAAAGCCACCAAATCCAGACCAGTAATAAGTTCCGTCACCGGGTGTTCCACTTGTAAGCGGGTATTCATTTCTAAAAAATAAAATTGTAGATTTTCATCCACAATAAATTCTACGGTACCTGCTCCACGGTATTGGCAACTTTTTGCTACCTGCACCGCCGCATTTCCCATCTCTTCCCGTAATTTATCTGATAAAACTACGCTTGGGGCTTCCTCAATGAGTTTTTGATGCCTTCTTTGAATGCTGCACTCTCTTTCAAAAAGGTGAACAACATTTCCATGATGATCAGCCATTATCTGAAACTCAATATGGCGGGGAGAACTTACGTATTTTTCAACAAAAACGGCATCGTCACCAAAAGAAGCTAATGCCTCACTTTGAGCTCTTTCCATCTGGCTTTCAAGCTCTTTCATATTCATAACCTTCCGCATTCCTTTGCCTCCTCCGCCTGCAGCCGCTTTTATTAAAATGGGAAAACCAATGTCAGCGGCAATGATTCTGGCCTGGTCAATGGATGTTAAGGTATTCTTATTTCCGGGAACCAGCGGAACCCCCTGCTTTCTAACCGTCTCTCTGGCAGCAATTTTGTTACCCATTAAGTCAATACTTTCTGCCGTTGGACCAATAAAAATAATGCCTGCTTTCTCGACCTGAGAAGCAAAATCTGCATTTTCACTCAAAAATCCGTAACCAGGATGTATGCCATCTACCCCAGCCTTTAGGGCTGTTTCTATGATAATATCCCCCCTTAAATAGGAAGAAGAGGAAGAAGCCGGGCCAATGCAATAGGCTTCATCCGCATATTTGACATGTAAACTATCTATATCTGCTTCTGAGTAAACGGCCACCGCCTTTTTACCTAATTTTTTAATTGTTTTTATAATTCGAAGAGCAATTTCTCCCCGGTTGGCAATTAATATTTTTTCCATGATGACTACTTATATGCTCAAATATAATTGATTTGACCGCTACTTTTACTATTTTTAAAGTAATAATAGGGTCAACTATTAAATAGATTGATTTGTTTCATTGAAAAATATAGAACAGTGGAGTCAAAGTGCATTGAACTGAAAATTGAAGGGATGGATTGTGCTCAATGTGCAGTGGGGATCACTCGTTTTCTTGAAAAAAAGGGTCTCGAAGAGGTGAGTGTAGATTTTCAAACGGGTGAAGCTCAGTTTGTTATATCGAATGCAGCAATAACAGTTGAAGAAGTTAAAAAGGGTATTACCAAACTTGGATACACTGTAAGTAAAGAATCAGATAATTCATTAAGGGGTGCATCTCTTAAATTGTGGATTAGTTTGGTTTTTACCTCTCCTTTGTTGCTTTTTCATGTTCTTATGGCCTTCGGCATTCACTATCCATTTATGCATAATATTTGGATTTCCTTTATACTTGCCGCTCCAGCTATGTTCATTGGTATGGTTCACTTTGGAAATTCTGCCTACCAGTCACTAAAAATGGGTGTTCCAAATATGGATGTACTCATTTTTACGGGAGGAACCGCAGCTTTTATATATAGTATGATTGGCCTTATCAAAATAGATGAGAATCTAAACTTTTTTGAAACGGCTGCGGGTATTTTTACGCTGGTTTTATTAGGGAATTGGCTGGAGAAAAAAGCGGTTAATCAAACCACCTCGGCCATTAAGTCTTTAGCAAATTTACAAAAAGGGTCGGCAAGAAGACAGTTACCCGATGGTCGAATAGAAGATGTGGAAGCCGCTCAGATTAAATTAAACGATGTGTTACTGGTTTCTGCGGGCGAAATGGTTCCTGCCGATATGATTATTATCTCTGAAGAGGTCCTTTTAGATGAATCGCTAATTACTGGTGAATCTATGCCTGTGCTTAAAAAAACAGGAGATTTAGCTATTGGTGGAACCAGATTATTTGACGGAATTTTGGAGGGTAAGGTTAAGGCAAAAGGAAGAGATGCGGTGGTAGGCAATATGATTGCGCTGGTTAAAATGGCCAGAAATGATAAACCTGCCTTACAACGCTTTGCCGATAAAATGAGCGCCATTTTTGTGCCCGTTGTCTTACTTCTATCCTTAGCTACTTTTTTAGTAGCTGCCTTCTTATTTGATATTTCTTATCAGGATGCTCTGCTAAGATCTATTGCCGTACTCGTTATTTCCTGCCCATGTGCCCTGGGTCTCGCTACACCCACGGCCGTAATGGTTGGGGTAGGTCGATTGGCAAAAAGTGGAGTAATTATAAAAGGGGGTGCAACCTTGGAGGCTTTGGGTAACCTGAAAACCATGGTCTTTGATAAAACAGGTACCTTGACAACGGGGGAATTTACTATTTCTGAACCGCTTACTTCTCGTCCCGATGATGCCGCTTATGTGAAAGCGCTTTGCTATCAGTTAGAAAAAATTTCTGCTCATCCTATTGCCAAATCCATTCTCACTTCTTTTGAATCTTTCAATAACCCCGAGATACTGCCTGTTTTTACCAAGGTTTGGGAAGATAAAGGCGTAGGAGTTAGTGGTATAGATGAAAAGGAGAATCTCTATTTCCTCGGAAATTGGCCGGCGGGTAAATCAAAAACACCCAATGCCGATCTTTTTTTACTCATAAATAATGAAGTAAGGGCCTCTTTTATCATTTCAGATAAGGTAAGAACGGAAGCTGCATCGGTAATTAGTGGTCTCAAAGCACGAAATATTTCAACCCTGATTCTCTCCGGAGATAATGAAAGTAAAACCAAAAAAGTCGCCAGCGAACTGGGTATTGATCATTATTACGCAAGTAAATTGCCCTCTGAAAAATTAGACATAATCTCCCGATATTCCAACGAAAAAATTACCGCAATGATTGGCGACGGGGTAAATGATGCCCCTTCTCTTACTCGTGCCTCGGTGGGAATATCAATCAGTAATGCTTCTCAGATGGCTGTACAATCGGCTCAGGTAATATTAATGAATGGTAACCTGAGTAAATTACTTGAGGCCATTGATATTTCAAAATTGACGGTTACTACGCTAAAAAATAGTATATTCTGGGCATTTTCCTACAATATTGTTGCTATCCCTTTAGCAATGGCTGGTTTCCTAAACCCAACTTGGGGAGCACTATTCATGGCTTTTTCTGATCTTATCGTGATAGGAAATGCCCTGTTTCTTAATTACAGGAAACTTTTTTAAACCTCTACCTTCCTTTTATTGTTGCCCTATAAATTTAACCAATCATTATGAGGTATACAATAGTGAAGTTTTTACTTCCTTTTTCTCTTTTATTATCTTCTTGCGAAGAACCTTTTATTCCGGAAAATTTACAGCAGGAACCACAAATGGTGGTTGAAGGCTTTATTGAGGCGGGTGATAATGCTAATCCTGCCTTCCTGGTGATTACCAAAACACTCCCTTTTTTATCAAGCATCTCCACAGAAACGCTGAATAATAATTATGTTTCCGGGGCAAAGGTGACGCTATCCGAAGGCGATCGGAAGATTTCGCTAACAGAGGTTTGCTTTAAAGATTTACCAGCAAATTTAAAAGCGCAGGCGGCAAAAATTTTAGGATTTAACGTTGAAAATAATAGTTTTATTCCCAATGTTTGCTTTTATGCCGATCTGGCTCAGGCTATGCCCGGCCAGGCGGGTAAAAAATATCAAATTGAGATACTTGCTGAAGGAAAGAAGATTACCGCTTCAACCACAATCCCTCCTCCCGTTCCGCTCGATTCTCTTCAGTTTGTCCCTAATCCAGGGGCTAATCAAGATTCATTTTTGTTGCTTACCTCAAAATTAGCTGATCCTAAAACGCAGCAAAATTTTTATAGATACCAGGTTAGAATGGAAGATGGACCATTTATTACGCCAGGGGGCGGATCCCTTTTTGATGATAGATTATTCAATGGACAAAATTTCAAACTAAATCTTCCCCGACCTGGAGCCGATGGTGAACCATTTAATTTGTCTACTTTTGGCCTTTATCCGGTAGGAAAGGAAACAACTATTCGGTGGGTAACCATGGATCAATCTTTATTCGATTTTTGGAATACCCTCGAGTTTAGTATTAATAACCAAGGTCCCTTTTCAACTTATACCAGAGTAAAGACCAATGTGTCGGGAGCGCTCGGTGTTTGGGGCGGTCTCTACGTTAAGAATTATACGCTCATTGTAAAAAAATAAAATAGTTCGTCTATGCAAAACCCTAAAGTTGTCCACACTAATGAAATAAGTATAAAAGTAGGGCTCGATGAAAATAAGGTGCCTATTGATATTTTATGGACGGCCGATAGAAATGATGGTACTGCGGAGCACCAAACGTGTAAAGCTATTTTGTTATCATTGTTCGATGGCGTTCACCAGGAAACGCTCAAAATAGACCTGTGGACAAAAGATATGATGGT
>BJGN01000081.1 GCA_014190515.1 Bacteroidota bacterium | reverse complement strand
CCTGGACAAGGTGTAACCAGGTTGGGTAAGTTTACTTACAAAGTTTCTTCCACTGCAAGGATTCAAGAATCTGAAAAAAAGGAGATTATTTCAATACTAAAGGCAACTTATGGTATTAACGATGTTAATAATGCAAGGGAGCTCACATTGAAGGCAGTTCCCTTAAATGGAAAAAAAGGAAAAAATCCTAATTGGGTTGTTGATAAAAAAGCATTTATAACGGCAATTGATGAAAAAGCAATTCATTATAATAATGAACCAACACCTCCCACAGATCCCAAGGAACCAGAATCTCCTACCACTACAAATGCCAGTTTCGTAAGGTTAAATGCCATTTTAGCAAAATATGGTGATATGAATTAATTGGCTCATCCAAATAATTTATAAAAAAGTCAATGAGTATATCATTTACTAAAAATGAGCAGTTAAGGAATTAATAAGTTTATTCTTTAACTGCTCATTTTATTTCTATAATCATCGCCTATAATACATGTACTTTAGCTATTTTTTGAAATGAAAAAAGTGTTTTTACTTTTCTTTTTGTTTTTGCATGTTGGAATATTAATTATTAATAATTCAGTAATGACAAGAGAAACTTATGTGGATTTTTTTGACAAAAAAAGTAACTACTTTGATTTTCTATGTGGTAAAATAATTCGTAATTCATTTTTTCAAATTTATGGAAAGTATTCAGGTTTAGAGACAGGGTATGGTTTTTTTGGATTTAATGTCAGGAGTACAGGTTTTGTTATCAATGAATACTGTGGAAAAACTTCAAATCCTGAATTCAACTCTTTAGAAGCAGAGAATAGGTATGGAAGTCTGAGAAGTTTATATATCGATTATTTAAAATATCAGTTTCCTAAAAATGGAAAAGCCAATCAGGTAGATGGTATATTGGAAGATTACCTTGATTTGGTACTTAAAAATGTGTCTGCTTTTTCTATGAGAGGTAAAGCAGTTGATTGTGATAGTGTACTTACTGGATATTATATTTTGGAACTCCCTAAATTAGTAGACTTGAAAAATGGAGCTAAGCTAAATTACGAACTTTTACCTGTAAAGAAATTTGTTTATGCTATTGGTAAATAGGATATTAGACATCTTTGTTTACAAAATAGGATTTATTAATCCTGTATGGATTTCTTCTTTCAGGATATATGGAAGTCTTATTTTTCTATTTCATTTTTTATCAATTCTTCCTGATTTTCACACATTTTGGGGGCAAAATGCTATTGTAAATCCAGATATTATGGATGCAAATATAGACAACCTTATGCCAACAATATATGATATACATCAATTAATTAATAAATATGCAGCCCTGGGTTTTCAAACAGTTGCGAACACTGTGGCCATAATTTACATCATATCACTTATTTCTTTGGCTTTGGGATTAATGTCTAAAATTTCAGCTGCAATAGCATTATTGACGCATTTAGTTTTGATGCAATCTATTAATATTTTTATTTATGGAGTTGATTATATGACGACGATAAGCTTATTCTATTTGTTGATTTTTCCAGTTGGAAAATACCATAGTTTAGATAATTATTTATTAAAAAAATCAAATTCTGATAATTTTGAGCAAGGCATTTATTTAAGGATATTTCAAATACATTGGTGTTTAGCTTATTTTTTTTCTGGTTTATCTAAAGCATTAGGACCTACCTGGTGGAATGGCGAAGCTATTTGGAAAGCGTTGAATAGTTATAATCAAGCAAGTTTATTTAATCCGGAATTATGGGTCCATTATCCATATATAATCACATTTTTAGGTATTTTAACAGTATTGTTAGAACTTCTTTTTCCTATAGGTGTAAGTGTTAAAATTTTAAGAAAACCTTGGATAGTCAGTATTATATTGATGCATATTGCCATAGGAGCTTTATTAGGGCTTTATTTTTTTTCAATCGTTATGATTTTAATCAATTTAGTAGGTTTTTGGTTTCCTTATTTTAAAACACTAACTATATTTTCAAGGTAGCTAAATTGTTTGAATTGAATTATTTAGCCTTTTTTATCGAACCATAAAAAAAAGGCTATCCTCCAGAACAGCCTCTTTTTTATTCCTTTTTAATATTCAGTATTACAATTTTTCGTAGATACCCGCTATACCCTGGCCTCCACCTACACAGGCAGTGACCATACCGTATTTCTTGTTTTGTCTTCCGAGTTCATTGATTACCTGGGTAGTCAGTTTTGCACCAGTACAACCTAGTGGGTGACCCAATGCTACGGCACCACCGTTAACATTTACAGATTCTGGATTCAGACATCCCTCTTTAATTACAGCCAGTGCCTGAGCGGCAAACGCTTCGTTAAGCTCCACCAAATCTATATCGGAAAGGGATAAACCAGCTGATTTAAGGGCTTTAGGAATTGCGGCGCAAGGTCCCATACCCATGTAAAGTGGATCCACACCACCAACAGAACAAGAAACCATTCTGGCTATGGGCTGCCAATTAAATAATTTCACCATTTCTTCACTGGCAACCAATACAAAGGCTGCACCGTCTGATGTCTGAGAAGCATTACCTGCGGTAATAATTCCTTTGGTATCAAAAACGGGTTTAAGTGCTGCTAAAGAAGCCAGGGTAGTATCGGGTCTTACCCCTTCATCTATCGATACTAAGGCAGTTGTTTCGACTCTTTTATTATTTCTTACAGAAACATCTGTGACTTCGATGGGAACGATTTCATCTTTGAATTTACCTTCCTGAATGGCTTTTGCCGCTTTCTGATGAGAGTTCACAGAAAAAGTATCTGCATCCTCCCTGCTTATTCCATATTTTTTAGCCACGGCCTCAGCGGTAATGCCCATCCCTGTAAGATAATTAGGTGTTTGGTTAGCCACATCATAATTGGGAGCTAACTTATAACCTGTCATTGGAATCTGGCTCATACTTTCTGCCCCACCGGCAATAAAAATATGACCCATTCCCGCGCGAATTTTTGCTACCGCCATAGAAATAGATTCCAATCCTGAGGCACAATACCTATTAACGGTTACTCCGGGCACGGGAATACCCAAGGCACGCAAGGAGATTTGCCTTCCAATTTGAAAACCTTGTTCTCCTTCTGGGTTGGCGCAACCTACAATAACGTCATCAACGATATGTGGATCGAGTTCAGGCACTTGAGCCATTAGATGTTCAATGACTTTTACAGCAATATCATCAGATCTGAAATTTTTAAAACTTCCTTTTTTTGCTTTTCCTACAGCTGATCTATAGGCTTTTATAATATATGCTTCCATGAATTTTTCTTTTGTGAATGAGAAAATTAGTTTCTGAGAGGTTTGTTATTCTGAAGCATGTATTGAATCCTTTCCTGTGTTTTTTGTTCGCCACACAAGGATAAGAATGCTTCTCTTTCCACATCAAGCAGATATTGTTCACTGACCTGTTGTGTTCCTGAAAGGTCACCTCCACATAGCACATAAGCTATTTTCTGAGCAATTTTAATGTCATGTTCAGAGGCGAAATGACCCAATTTTAACTCATTTGCTGCTAAATACAAGGGAGCAAGACCCGTTCGGCCTAGAACAGTAATATCATCACGTAGTATAGGTTGCGTGTAATTCCTTGCCAATTGAAGTACTTTTTGCTGAGCATAAGCAATGGCTCTATCTTTATTTAGCACTACTTCGTCGCGACCTTTAATTAAGCTGCCATATTTAAATCCTTCGTAAGCACTGGTAGCGACAGAAGCAAGGGCAATAGCTTTAAACTTTTCTATAAGGGTAGGAATTTGAACGTCACCCTCAAAAAATAAATCTGAAGCTCGGAGGGCATATTCTTTGGTACCTCCACCGCCAGGGATAAGACCTATGCCCGCTTCTACTAATCCTATGTAGGATTCTGCACTAACAACAGAAGCATCACAATGCATTAAAATTTCGCATCCTCCGCCAAATACATAACCTTGAGTGGCTGCCACAACCGGAATAGCAGAGTACCGGCAACGCATCGTAGTTTGTTGGAATGCATTGACAGCCATATTTAACTGATCATAATCTTGCTGATAGGCGAGCATACCAATCATCATCAAATTAGCACCTACAGAAAAATTAGTAGCTTGATTTCCAATAACTAAACCTTTCCAACCGCCATCTTCGGCCAGTTGAATAGATTCCTGAATTCCCATCAACACCCCTTCTCCAATGGAATTATGAGGACTGGTGAATTCCAGACATAATACTCCTTCGCCAATATCATGAAGAATGGTTTCGGATGTTTTGTGAACCGTTGATTTACTTCTATAATTATCAAGTATAACTAAGCTATCCTGACCAGGAATAGGTTGATAAGCCTTTAGCATCTGGTCGTAGTATAATTTTTTACCGTCTTGCTTTGAATAAAAGGAGGTGAACCCGGCGCTTAACATTTCAGTGACCCAGGAAGGCACTTTTTCACCTGATTCTTTAATGAGCTGAACCCCTTTTTCAAGACCGATAATATCCCAATATTCGAAAGGTCCCAATTCCCAGGCAAACCCGGCGCGAATGGCATCATCAATTCTAAAAAAACTATCGGCTATTTCAGGTATTCTATTGCTGGCATAAGAAAATAGAGAAACCAATGATTCTTTTATTAATGCAGCCCCATTATCCTGAGCATCAAAGAAATGTCTGATTCTTCTTGGAAGATCATCCATTTGCTTAGCTGCTTTTAAGCTGGGAATATCAGGACGAATACTTGGTTCATAAGTCAGAGAATTCAGATTTAAAGCTAAAATGACAGGTTTTCCCTTTTCATCTTTCTCATTCGTCTTTTTATAAAATCCCTGACCCGATTTATTGCCCAGAAATTTATTCTCGAGTAAAAAATCAAGATAGGGAGGAACCTCAAAGGAAGAAACCTGTTCATCGTTAGCGCAATTTGCTTTTAATCCGCGAATAACATTCCCAGAAGTATCGTGTCCAACCAAATCACCTAATCTGAAAGTACCTGTTTTAGGTCTTCCAATGACTGGCCCGGTTAGCGCATCCACCTCCTCAATACGTAGATTATATTTTGAGGTGAGTTGGAATACTTTTGCCATGGCAAAAACACCAATTCTATTTCCTATAAAAGCAGGAGTGTCCTTACATAAAACGGTTGTTTTCCCCAGATAGTGATCGCCGTAATGCATAAAGAAATCAATAACCTCGGGAAGTGTATCCTGGGTAGGAATAACCTCTAAGAGGCGTAAATATCGCGGCGGATTAAAAAAATGGGTACCACAAAAATGCTTTTTAAAATCTTCCGACCGCCCTTCACTCATGAGATGAATAGGAATTCCAGAAGTATTGCTGGTTATAAGAGAGCCACTTTTTCTGAAAGTATCCACTTTAGCAAAAATCTCTTTTTTGATATCCAGGCGCTCAACCACCACCTCAATAACCCAGTCACAATCGGATATTTTTGAAAAATCATCTTCAAAATTACCCGTTTTGATCCTTTTTGCAAAGGCTGAATCATACAAAGGCGCAGGTTTAGATTTAATAGAAGCCAGTAAAGCCTGGTCTGCTATTTTATTCCTTGATTTAGGTTGTTTTTTTTCATCATCAGACAAATTATTTGGAATAATGTCTAATAACAAGACGTCGACACCTATATTGGCCAAGTGACAGGCAATACCCGATCCCATGACCCCGGAACCAAGGACCGCCGCTTTTCTTATTCTTTTTGTCATCCCCATCGATTTAATTCATTAGGTTTATAAAATTAGCGAAATTTCGCTGTTTACAAAAATACAAAGCATTTCCATATAAAAGCTATGAGGAGCTAGGTATTTTTCGAAAAATATATTTTTATGAAATTAAGAAATTCTCTCTTTAAAATCACCCAGCTCAGGGAAGCAAACTGCACATCTTTGCGCAGCTCCACAGGCATGGCCTCCATTTTTATTCCTATGGTGTTTGAAGCTATTTTTATGATTTCTAAATCGAAAAGATATCTATTCACCTTTGTTTTTAATAATATTTGACGTCCTTTTTGGCTAAATCCCTTTAAGCCTCCCTGGGTATCAGTTATTTTGACGTTTAAAAACTTGCCAATAAAAAATTTCAATAATCTGGAGATTGTCGCCCGGTACCAGGGTGTTTGTTGATAGTAATCTGACTGTCGGATACCCACGAGGATATCAACCTCTTCATTTTGCAATTTTCTGAACAATTTTACAAAATCAGCTTCAATATAAGGGAAATCGATGTCAGTAAAAATGATAAATTCTGCCGTTGCCAACTTAAATCCTTCTCTTACGGCATATCCCTTACCTTTATTTTCACTATACTCTATCATTTGAATAGCAGGAATTCTTTCTTTAATATAATCAATATGTTTTTGTTCCACGCCAGTAACACTACCATCATTGATGAGAATGGGTTCTATAGAAATGTCACAAAGGATTAACTGAAGGCTTTTTAAATGTTGACAAACTCTAATTTCCCAATCCTTTATTGGATTAAAGCAAGGTAAAATTAAATGAAGACGGGTGATTGACATACTTATTTTGACCTGTTGAAAAGCTAAAATTAATATTTTTTGAGTACCTTTTTTTTTTATCCTGTTTTTAAAGAAATTATAAGGAGAAACATACAAAGTCCGTAATCAAAAGCGTTACCTTCACATAAATATTTTATTTCAACATTTGAAAAACTAAAGGTATGTTCCTAAAAGGGTCGGCATTATTTTTACAAGCAACGCCAACGTTGGAAAACGCAGAAAGTGTAGAAACGGTAATGGTTTCACAAAGTCCTATGGATATTTTAATTTCTGGTGGACTGATAGGTATTTTTATTTATGTTGTCTTATTGATTCTATCTATTATAGCTGTTTATATATTTTTTGAAAGATATAGTGCTATCAATAGATCTGAGAAAATAGATCAGCATTTTATGAATAATATTAGGTCGAATGTTGCCGCGGGGAATATTCCGGCTGCCAGAGCCTTGTGTCAAGCCACTGATTCCCCCGTCTCGAGATTGGTCGAAAAGGGACTTCAACGTATTGGAAAACCATTGAGAGATATTGATGCCGCAGTGGAAAATGCCGGAAATCTGGAGGTATTCCGATTAGAGAAAAATTTGTCTTCTTTGGCTAGTATTGCCGGAGCAGCGCCTATGGTCGGTTTCTTTGGAACGGTGACAGGTATGATTCTGGCTTTCTACAATATGGCTTCGCAACAAAGTGTGACACCTTCTTTGCTCGCAGGTGGAATCTATCAAGCACTGCTTACTACCGCTTTTGGACTGGCAATAGGTATTTTTGCCTTCGTTGGCTATAATCTTTTGGTTGCCAAAGTAGATAAAGTCATTTATATGATGGAAAGAACCACCACTGAATTTATGGACATGTTGCATGAATAATTTATTGGCCTAAAATATCATAACATGGCTTTAAAAAAAAGAAGTAAGATTAGTGCTGAATTTAGTATGTCCTCACTAACTGATATTATATTTCTTTTACTCATTTTCTTTATGCTCACTTCCACTCTGGTGAAAATCGAGGCAGTAGATTTACCCGAATCTGATTCGAAAACGGTTGCCCCAGTATCGGTCGCCGTTATGTTATATCCATCGGGAATCTATAAAATTGAATCAGAAGAAATTGAGGAAGTTCAGTTAGAAAACGTATTGAGATCTAAATACCAGGAATCTGGGTCTTCAACTGATTTTACCGTGACAATAGTAGCTGAAAAAGGTACTCCTTTTGAAAGAGTGGTAAGATTAATGACGCTGGCAGAAAAAATGAAAGTTAAAGCCATTTTAGCAACCCAGCCCAGAAAAAATTAAGTGCTTAATTATGCCTATCAAGAAAAAATCGAAAATTTCCGCCGAATTTAATATGTCTTCTTTGACTGACATTATTTTCCTTTTGTTGATTTTCTTTATGCTGACTTCGTCTATCGTTGCCCCCAATGCCTTAAATCTTAAATTACCAGGCACAAGTCAGAAGAAAGCAACGCAACAAGAAGACTACGATGAGGTTTTTATATCGAAGTCAGGAGTTTTTGAGTTGAACAACAAGGTTCAATCTTTACCTGAAATTGAAGCGTTTCTATTTGAAAAGTCAAAGGGTAATCCCAAAGATTTTAATTTTGTAATACAACCAGAAAAGGAAACACCGGTAGAATTTGTTGTATCTATCATGGATATGGCCTTGAGACTTCAAATTAATGGGGTTTTGGCTACCGCTCCCGTTGAATAAGATTTATTTTTTGCCTTTAAATATTATGTTATGCAGGTTTTGCATGTAGAAAAGGAGAAAAAGGAAAAGAGAAGAGCAATGATACTTAGTTTCTTATTCCATGTGGGAACTATCATTTTGCTAATGCTCCCTCTTTTAGAATATCCAGATCCTCCTCCGGGTCAAGACGGTATCTTAATCGCTTTGGGTAATCCCGATGAAGGCACTGGGCCTATAGAACCCGGAGGTCCGGAGGAACCTACTCCTGTTGAACAAAAGGAAGAACCAAAACCAGAGCCTAAACCTGTGGAGGAAGTTAAGCCTAAAGAGAAATTGAAAACTACTGATCCGTTAGTTTCAGAGAAGGAGTTGGAAATTAATAGAAGAAAAGCTGCAGAAAAAAAAGAAAAAGAAGAGCGGGAAATTAAAGAAAAAGAGGAAGCCGCTGAAAGAGTGAGAATAGCTAAGGAAAAACAAGAGGCTATAGATAAGGAGCAGCAGGAAGCTGCTGAATTAATAAAAAATATTAAAAAGGGTTCGGGGGGGTCCTCTGGTAAATCTGGTAAGGGGGGGCAAGCCAATGGCGATGAAAATGGAAAGGTAGAGGAGGGTATCTCCACAGGAACCGGAATGGTTGGCGGTGGATTGGGTGGAAGAGGTGTCGTTTCTTCTCCCGCTTTAAAAGATGATTCGAATAACAGGGGAAGTGTCGTAGTTGCTATTTGTCTGGATAAAGAAGGTAACGTTACCGAAGCTAAATTTCAATTGCAAGGTTCTACTATTACCTCAGGAAAATTAAGGGATCTTGCCGTGACAAATGCTCGTCAATGGCGTTTTAAACCTGGTAATGAGGAGCGACAGTGTGGGATAATTACCTATTCTTTTAAAGTCCAATAATTTATTTCAAATGGCATTAACCGAAAGGTATGCAGCTACCCTGGATTTTCTGTTTTCCAGATTACCTATGTTTCAACGGGTTGGCTCCATCGCTTTTAGGGCTGACCTGACAAATATTCTTGATTTATTGGCTGGCTTGAATATGGAACTTAATAAGTTTCCTACCATTCATATAGCAGGTACGAATGGAAAAGGCTCTACCGCCCATCTTATGGCAGCTATGCTGACGGCACAAGGATATAAAACGGGCTTGTATATTTCACCCCATTATGTCGATTTTAGAGAAAGAATCAGAATAAATGGTCAGTTGGTTTCAAAACGTTTTGTCATCGATTTCACTGAGAGGGTAAAGCCATTACTCGATAAAATTAATCCCTCGTTTTTTGAAATTACCTGGGTCATGGCGCTCGCATGGTTCGAAAAGTCAAAAGTTGATGTAGCGGTAATAGAAACCGGGCTGGGCGGGAGATTAGACAGTACCAATGTGATAAAGCCTGTTTTAAGTGTAATTACTAACATAGGTATGGATCATACGGCCTTTTTAGGAGACACGCTGCCTAAAATTGCCTCCGAAAAAGCCGGTATTATTAAACCTGGCGTTCCCGTTGTCATTGGTGAAAAGCAAGAGGAAACAACGCCTGTCTTTAATCATTTTTCGGAAATGAATAATGCTCCTATCTTTTTTGCCAATGAATGTATAGATGTACAATGCCTCGAATCTAATCTCCATTATGCAACATACAATGTCAGGAAAATTGGTAGTAATGATTTGTGGTTCAAAGATTTAAAAGTTAACTTAGCAGGCGGATATCAGTTGAAAAATGTAAGAACCGCTTTGTGTGCCATCGATAAATTAAAGCCATTTTTTAACGTGGAAAATGCAGCTATCATTGAAGGGTTGTTGCACCTTAAACGTTTGACCCGATTTATGGGGCGGTGGCAGAAATTGGGTGATGATCCCCTCATTATTGCCGATAGTGCCCATAATACGGAGGGTTTAACCCTGGCAATGAATCAATTAAAAGAATTACCTGCAACGGCACTTCATCTGGTCATTGGTGTCGTTGCCGATAAGGATATTGATGGCATGCTCTCCCTTTTACCTAAAAACGCTACTTATTATTTTGCCAGACCAGACCTGCCGAGAGGCTTAAATGCCCTCAAGTTAAAAGAACAGGCGCTTAGCTTTGGATTATATGGTAAAGCATACTCATCGGTGAAAAATGCGCTTAAAGCTGCTAAAAGAAAAGCTACTCCTTCCGATGTAGTCTATGTCGGAGGGAGTACCTTTGTGGTGGCTGAGGTCATTCGTTTTTCATATCCTTAATATCAACTCATGAAATCAATTTTTTCCGTCGTATTTTTCCTTTTTGCTCTTTCCCTTTCAGCGCAGATAAAGACCACCTTCCCAGTTTCTTTATTACTTGTTCCTGAAAAAACAAATTTTGAAAAAACCTCTACCTATGCTGATGTTATGGCTTTTTTAAACGAAATTAAACAGCTTAGTCCTTATATTTCTTTGCATACTATAGGTAAAAGTACACTAGGAATGGATATTCCTATGGCAGTTTTGGCAAATCCAATGATTTCAAATGCAGATCAAGCTAAAGCGTCAGGAAAACCAGTAGTTTATATTCAGGCAAATATTCATGCCGGAGAAGTGGAAGGAAAAGAGGTAGCTATGATGTTGATGAGGGATATTTTATTGGGCGATAAAATGAATTTACTCCAAAACCAGATTATCATTTTTGTACCTATTTATAATGTGGACGGAAATGATAAAATGGAAAAGGGTTTGAGGGCATCACAGGAAAATAGCCCCTTGGAAACAGGTACCAGGGAAAATGGTCAAGGGCTCGATTTAAATAGAGATGGTGTTAAAATGGAAGCCCCGGAAACTAAAGGGATGATTACTAATGTTTTAAATCTATGGGATCCTCAACTTACGGTCGATTTACATACATCCAATGGAACCTGGCATGGGTATTCACTGACCTGGGCGCCTGGTTATTTATCCTCGGGTGAATCAGGTCCCTACAATTATTTAAATGATGTGATGCTTCCTTTGATAACAAAAAATGCAAAAGAAAAATACGATCTTAACCTGGGACCCTTTGGCGATTTTAGCACCAGGGAAGGTTGGCCATTGAAAAAATTTTATACCTATAATCACCATCCAAGATATATTATTAATCAAATTGGTCTTAGAAATAGAATGTCTATTCTAAGTGAATCTTTTGCTCATGAACGATTTTATCAGCGTATTCACAGTACTTATCACTTTGTGTATGAAATTTTAAATCATTGTAATAATCATTCGGAAGAAATTGTAAAAATCAATAAACAGGCAGAATGGTCAGCTATTGAAAAGGTAAAAAATCAAGCCGGCACCCTTAAAAAAGGCGTTCGATTTAAAATGGTACCTACCGATAAACCTCTCCAACATTTTAGAACTTACGATTATGAAAAGTTCTTAAAAGAGGACGGCACAACAACTTTATTGAGAACAGGCAAAATAGTTTATTATGATAATATAACCTATTTTGCTGCTTTTAAAGATACTGTAAGTGCTTTATTGCCAAGAGGATACATCATTCCAGCGGGTTTAGACACTATCGTTGAAATTCTTCGAAAACAAGGGGTAAAGGTCACAACGCTTGAAAAAAATCAACGTTTTTCAGGGGAATCTTTTTTTATAGAAAAATGGAATAAATCTCCAAGAAAATTTGAAGGACATTATATGGTTTCCGTAGAAGGTACATTTAATGCCAGGGAGATGTTGGCAAAAAAAGGCGATTTTATTGTTGATATGGCTCAGCCTTTAGCTAATCTAATATTTTATTTGCTTGAACCTCAATCAGATGATGGGCTACTTTCCTGGAATTTTTTCGACCTGATATTGAGAGGTTCCAATGTTCCTTTCTCTCCAGTTGACTATCCTGTGTTTAAGTATTTTTAAAGATTCATTAAAAACAAAAGGTTTCGAAGTGTATAAAACACAACGAAACCATTAGTAATAGGGGTTTAAAAGTATTTAAAGAAATGTGTTTTACTTTTAGATTATCTCAGTAATGAGTTGCTCCCATTTCTCAGCACATTGTAGTTCACCATTTAGCTGAGTATTTCTCTCCTCATTAAATAGCTCTAATTTCGTTTCTTTTTTATCCCTGGAAATGAACGATAGTTCGATTTGTTCTATAAATTCCATGCTTTCCCGGGTCGATTTTACCGTTTTCGTTTCTTTTAATACCCTACAAGAAAAAATAGTGGATAAATCAATGATTTTAACGATGGGATCGCTATTAAGAACGTTCTTATAAAAAAGGATATACTTTTTGTTCTTATCCATGCCCAGGAGAAAATCTCCACAAAATTCATGCTCCCCAATGGTAACATTCAAATGAAGCATGCTTTCTTGCAATGAACGCAATATTTTATTTTGTTTGCGAACTTTAACAAGATATATCCCTAAAAAAGGACCTATACAAATTAGCACTGATATAATACCAATTATGGTATTACCGAGATTCGTTTCCATATTAATGATTGTTTAAAATTTAAATTCTTTGTTTTCAAACAAAGAATTTTACCAAAAATAATGGAAGGGAAAAAGGAATTTTATTTTCCTTAAGTTGACTAAAATGTTTTTTGAAAAGCTTAGATATTGTTTATATCTGGTATCAAAAAGTCCACCCATCTGATGGATCATCCCCCAATAATCTCCAAAATTATTATGTGAAGAGGGGACGGGAAGATTATATTTATTATTTAATGACTTATCAGAAAGGGGAGTGTGGCTAAAAAGTTTAGATGAAATGTCAGAAAAAGACTTTTCATTAGAAAGAGACGGTTTAGAATAATGAGATAATTGTACCTGTGAGTGACTAACAAATACTACCGCCAGGCAATAAATGATGGCTAAAAGATAGACGCTAAAGATTTTTATTCTCTTTCTCACAAAGCAAATATAGGTGTTTATTTATATTTTCAAAAGTATTAAATTTAATAAGGCCTTGATTTTAGGTTATCGATAATCTGCTGAGCAAGTTGCAAAGCTTTTACGCCATCATTTACGGTAACAACGGGCTGTTTCTTATAAAATATAGCTTCTGCAAAGGAACGCAATTCTTCCTTCAAAGCATTATGATTCAAAAAAACAGGCATTTCTTCGGCAATATCTAAAGATGTGAGGGAGAAAATCTGGCTCTTTTTCTCTAAAAAATCCAGCGTTATGT
>BJGN01000080.1 GCA_014190515.1 Bacteroidota bacterium | reverse complement strand
AAGGAACTGTTTTCCGAATATAACGCATTTGGTTAACAACCCCTTGGTATGTGTAAGACCAGAAGCCATTCGACTCGGCTGAAGTTAGAGCGTATTCGTATAAAGACTTATAAAGATTTTGGTAGCCTACATAATGGCCTGACCAGGAAGATACAATACGTTGTTCATGTCCAAGTTGAACCTGAATATTGGCTAATTGTGCGCCAGTTAAAAAACCAACGGCTGAAACAGCTTCGATAGGAACTGCATTCGGATTATCATTAATCCCTTGCACAAGATCCTGACAAGCAGTACTGTACAAAACAGTAGCCGCAAGTATGAGATATTTTAATTGTTTCATATTCTTAATATTTTAACTGATTAATAGGTAATTTGTAAGGTAAATAAAACGGAACGCGTTCCTGGATTGGTAAAATATTCAATACCAAAACCATTGGATACCCCAAACTGATTGGTATCAGGATCAATACCCACAATATCCGTTTTCAACCAAAGATTCCTACCTGTTAAAGAAAATACAACTGAACTCAATTTTGTCTTCTGACGGAAAGCAGGTGTATTTAGGGTATAAGAAAGACTTACCTCTCTCAATCTAGTCCAGGTAAAATCAGCAATAGCCAATTCATTGATTACACCATCACCTAAACCGCCACCAAGTCCTGTGTACCAGGCCTGATCTAATAAAACGGGTCCTGCGCCGAAATCAAAAATATTACCCCTCACTGTTGTACCAGAAGGAAATACTTTTCCTGTTGAATTTTTTAAATCCTGAGATAAAGTAACTTCATTACCCACATCCGCATGAGTTCCAAAGTTGCGCAGAATAAAACGAGTCCTTTCTGCAAAATCTCCCCCTTGTGAATGTTCAAACAATAAATTAATAGCTAAACTTTTCCAGTTTGCCCTCAAACCCAAAGCACCACGCCAGTCTGGATTTGGATTACCTATAACTCCTTGTGTTGATGCTTGTTGTGGGAACCCGTTTTTATCGAGTACGTATTTACCATTTTCATCCCTTACAGCTCTCGTTCCCCAAAGTACACCTAATGGTTGTCCCTGAACAGCTCTTGAACTAATGGATTGTGTGGTTAAATCAATGGACTGAACACCCAAAATATCTATAACTTTATTCCTGTTATTATTCCAGTTTCCAAAAATATTCAGACCAAAATCCTTCTTTTTAATCAGGTCATAATCAATATCAAATTCAATACCTCTATTTTCCATCTGACCTCCATTGGTATAGATAGACGTGAAACCTGTTGAGGCAGCAGTAGAAACGTTAAATAATAGATCTACGATTTTATTTTGGTAGTAAGTTGTGGTTAATCCGAGTTTATTATTTAAAAACCGTAAATCTAAACCAACTTCCGTTTCTGTTTTTATTTCAGGTCTCAGATTTGGATTTCCCTGAATATTATTAATCCTGAAGCCACCACCAAACTGAGAAGAATTTAAAGGATCACTGTATGATGAATAGACTACGCCACCTTCTGCAAGGGTTTGAGCCCTGTGTGGTTGAGGCTGTACACCCACTTTACCCCAGGAAGTGCGTAGTTTTCCAAAACTTAATATTTTGTTCCCCTTGAAGCCTTCTAACTGGGTAAATTGCCAGGCACCGTCAAAAGATGGGTAAAAGAAACTACCCGCCACAGAAGAAGCAGCTTCCATAGTAGCGGTCGCATTAAGGAAGAACTGATTTTTAACGTTAAAATTCAACACACTATAGCCTCGGTTTGACCTTACATATCGTTTAATTCTCTCTACCGACGAGGCATCATTACTGGTATTCAAACTAGTAATAGGCTGTGGATAATCAACTAAAAATCCAACAATAGAGGTATAGTTTAGATCTCTATTTTGATTATTATAATTCCAACCTAAAGTTGCCAACATGGAAATACCGTCGGCAAGATTAAATGAACCTTTGGCAATGGCATCAAAATTAAATTCATTTTCTGTAATATCATCTTGGAATAATTCCCCATTAACAGCACCAGCACTAAGTTTTGGGAAGAAATAAACTCTGTTATCAGTGGAAGCGTCCAATCCTCCTCTAAAGGTAAATTTCAACCAGGAAAGGGGATCCACATTTAACTCCGCATTCATCAGAAATCTATTAACATCTGAAGTGTTTTTCTGGTCGTTGGTTATCCATATTGGGTTACCATAAGCTGGTTGTGGATAGCCTAAATGACGACGATATGCGCGGTGAGCATTTGGGAATGCTTGCCCTGCGGTATTGTAATAGGTACCTTTATAATCACGAATATCAAAATCGGGAGAATTACGAAGTAATCCCAAATATAATCCATCTATATTTGAGCTTTGTTGAACCCTGTTTGATGTTGTTTTAGTATATGCAGCGCGTGTAGTCATGCTCAACCAATCAGTGAAAAAGGTTTGATTATTTAACCTTAAGGTAGTTCTGTTATAATCTGACCCCCTAATGATACCATCCTGACTCAAATTCCCCAAACTAAAGAAAAAAGTAGATTTATCAGAACCACCGCTGATAGACAAGTCATTTTGAAGAAAATGTCCATTATGGAAAACCGCATCAAAATTACTTTCATTAAACGTCTCTTGTGAATTCTTCTTACTTACCGGATAATAAATAGTACCATCAATAGCCTCAAAACGATCTCTGTTTGTAATAACATCATCAGGACCACCTGCACGGGCAGAAATTTTATCTCCCCATGATTGACTTGCCGTTGCACTCCAGATGCCGTTTAATCCTTGTCCAAATTTGTCCTGTAAAGGGTGACGACGATTTATCTCATCATAAGAGAAAGAACTGGTATATGAAATGGTTGGTTTACCCGATTTTCCCTTTTTTGTAGTAATAACAATAACGCCATTCGCCGCTCTTGAACCCCATAGGGAAGCTGCCGAAGCACCTTTCAACACCTGAATAGACTCAATATCAGCTGGATTTATATCATTTAATCTTGATTGTTGAGAAACACCTGCATCCGTGCCACCATTTCCATTTCCGTAAATAGTTGAATTGCTAATGGGCACACCATCTACAATAACCAAAGGACTAGATGAACCTGTAATCGTATTGGCTCCACGAATCTGAATGGTAGAACCTGCACCTGGATCACCATTGGAACGAGCAACCCTAACACCCGCTGCTTTTCCCGCCAAACCATTAATCAATCCAGTTTCCCCTGAACGAACTACATCTTGCGTTGCCACCGTTGAATAGGTAGATCCCATTTGATCCTTTTTCTGAGTAAAACCTAAGGCACTGACAACCACCTCATCTAATAATTCAGCATCCTCCTCGAGGGTAACATCAATCGTTGAGCGATTTCCGACCGATTCGGATTTACTTTTATACCCAATAAATGAAAACTCCAATACTGCGTTTTCATTTGGTACCTGGATGTTGTATTTTCCATCAAGGTCAGAAACAGTTCCTGTTCCAGTTCCTTTGAGGATTACATTGACGGCAATAATTGGATTTCCCTTTTCATCAAGGATAGTTCCCTTTACCGTTTGTTGTGCGTTCAAACTTTGAAAAAGTCCGAAGAGCAACAGAAATACGGTGGATAAATTTTTAAACATAGTTTGAAAATTAAGAATTCGTAAATAATGCGAAATAAATGAATGTCAACTAATTTTATTAGAATGGATATACAATCTAATACCAGGACAAACAAAATTTATACAAAAGAACGGCATTCAAATCTTATTTGTTAATAAATAAAACTTTTTTTATTAAATGATAATAAAATTTTAAGATAAACACTCATTTTACTGAAAAAAGCAGGTCTTAAAATGAAAAGGGCACCCACAATTATTTTATCGTGGATACCCTTTTATAAATTTTAATCTTTTACTTAAGACTTAAATGATTCTTAGTTAATCAACTCCACAATCTGTCCCAAGTACGCATATTATCCCATTCAGTAGTAGGTCTGAAATAAGAATTATCTTCGGGATCGAGATGTTTTTTAGCTTCCTCTTCATTAAGTTCTACGCCGAGACCAGGCCCTTCAGGCACACGGGCAAAACCCATTTCAATCAGTGGCTTATCTGTTTTTTTGATTAGGTTATCCCAATAATCTAAATCAACAGAATGATGTTCCAACGCGGTGAAATTTTGGGTAGCAGCAGCACAATGCAGATTTGCAGCAAAAGATATAGGCGTTCCTGCAAAATGCATGGCCATGGCCACTCCTTTCTCCTCGGCATAATCTGCAATTCGTTTTGTTTCAAGCAGACCGCCTGAGGTAGCAAGGTCTGGATGAATCAAATCAACAGCTCGTGCATCGCACAACTTGATAAAATCCTCCTTCAGATAAATATCCTCCCCTGTAATAGTTGGCGTTTCAAGTGCATCAGAAATATCCCTCCATTGTTCAGTAAATTTCCATGGCACTAAATCTTCCAACCAGGCAAGACGGTATTTATCGACTGCCTTTCCTAGGCGGATGGCATTATTCAGGTCAAAATGACCATAATGGTCTGAGGCCAAAGGAATATCATAACCTATAACGTCGCGGACTTTTCCTACGTAATCTGCTAAAATTCCCAAGCCTTTATCCGTAATTTGAATCTGTGTGAACGGATGTTCGGTTCCACCGTAGGTCATCTGGGTATTTTCCCATTGTTTGCTAATATCCCAAAAGTTACTGTTCACAACCGTATCAGGAATTTTATGCAAAGATTCCAGGCCAAAATCCATTTTCAAGAAGGTATAACCTTTATTAACAATACGATCTTTCATTTTTGCCGCAAAGACATCAGGATCATTTAACCTTGGGGTATCTGCATATAATCTGATTTTATCCCTGTATTTACCCCCCAACATTTGATAAGCAGGTACACCATAAGCTTTTCCAGCCAGATCCCAGAGGGCCATTTCCACGGCACAAACACCACCTCCCTGACGTCCATGAAAACCAAATTGTTTTATTTTCTTAAAAATCATTTCCACATTACAGGGATTCATCCCCATAATACGACTTTTGAGAAACAAGGCATATCTCCAGGTGGCACCATCCCGGACCTCACCCCAACCGGAAATCCCCTGATTTGTATCGATACGAATAATTGGACATCGGGCATGACCATTCATCACCACAGCATAACGCATATCTGTGATTTTCAAATCAGTTGGGGCAGAAGATTTATTAACCTTTTGCATAGCATGCTCCAAAGTAGGAGCAAAAGGTTGTTTAATAAAAGCACCCAGTGCCAGTCCACCCAATCCCGCTTTTTTCAAAAAACTCCTGCGATCAGAAGAAAGAGGAGCTTCCTTTTCTTCTGTGTCGTTAATGCCAAGTTTATTTAAATATTTTTGTGAAGGCGTTTCCATTCTTAAAAATTAGTTAATGTTAAAAAAATTACCAGGTTCTGTCTTTCATATAGGCATCTAATTCCGCACGGGTCATTTTCAGTTTATCCGGATTTTGGTCGAGCCAGGATAGAAAATCTTTTTTTATGGCATCATCCCATTGCCTGTCAATTTGCCCCGGTGTATATTTTCCCTCTTTCAATCGTTGGATGCCAAAAACGTCCCTAATAGCTATAAATTCAGCATTTAACACTAATTCTTCCACTAAAGCAGGCGGAATAACTACTACGCCACCTTTTTTTGCTAAAATGGCATCCCCAGGCATCACCACTGTTCTTCCCAGGCGAATGGGTTGATTTATACCCCCGAGCATCATTTGCTGTATATAAGAAGGATCATAACCTTTAATCCAGCCATTAAAACCATTTATTTTTTCCAGTCCTTCGATATCTCTGACAGAACCATAAAAAATGACCCCATTTTTAGATTTTGCATAAATAGCATTTCCCAGATTATCGCCAATCAGGGTGCCATCGACCACTTTACCAAAAGCGTCAGCCACATAGATATCGCCTGGTTTCAGCATATCGATGGGCCAGGAATTAGTGGCGCCGATGCGTCCTTCCTTTTCTCCGACCATTTTGATAGCCTTATCCCAATCGGGTCTTAACGGCAAATATTGAGCGGTAAGTGCACGGCCCACCATCACCGATTCAGGATGAATAATCATCCAATCACCTTCGAATTGATTATGATACCCTTTGTTTCTGAGGAAGCCCCATGCCTCTTCGATGGAAACGTTTTTGAGTCTTTCCATCCATTTATCGGCTATATAAGGTCTGCCGTCAGCGGATCTCTCTCCTTTCCACTCAGGGGTGATGGCCCTAATCTGTTCAGGTGAAAGCGTCACTTGTTGCGCTTTAAGATCATTGGCAGTGAACCATAAGGAACAAATTATTAGAGCTGAAAAGATACCGGCACCAATACTGCTCAATTTAAAAAATTCGTACTTCATAAGAATATTTAAAGTTTCAAAAAATAATTTGAATAAAATCATTTATCCCACCAGACTTTAGTATCAAGATCATCTGCCCCCTGACGTCCAACGGCCTGATCCACATTTAATTTATTGACAGATATTTCTGCGTTGGGATAAGTCAGACGATTGATGAAATTACCTTTTATCGCTTTACCAGGAAATGGGTTTGGAGAAAGACGAGGAAAACCACTACGACGGAAATTGGCAAAGGCTTCAGGTCCGTTTAGAAAAGATGCAATCCAATACTGTACATTAATCTGTTCCAATGCCTTATTTGCATCTATTGGATTATTTGATAAATAAGTATCTATTGCTGTGGAAGGAATGGATGCACGTGAATCATACAATGCCATTTGCTCCATGTGCAAACGCACTCCTTTCTGGTAGGTCTGGTTAAGATTTCCAGTAGCCCAACCTCTTTGAATCGCCTCTGCTAATAATAATTGTGTTTGTGCCGCAGTAACAAGGAACATGGGTGCAGTATTTTTAACCAGACGGGTTCTGTCCACCTGAGAATAATCATAAAAACTTGCAAGACCGTCCCTAGTAGCCTGAGGTACTACGGTATTATTATCAAATCCAAAAGGCATGCCCACTTGTACTGAAGGGTCAATATTTGCCCGTGCCGCAGTTTGTTCTGGGCCTGACTTTGCACCTACATACCTTACGGCAATAGATCCTAATCGTGGATCGTTCGTAGTTTTTAAATGATTAGCAAATGGAGCAGCCAGATAAAAGTTATTAGCTTCCGTTGCGTTAAGCATTTGACCAATTCCATTCACATAATTAGCATCATGCCTAATGACGCAGTTATCTGAATTGACTTCCATCAAAGCGCCTTGAACTGCTTTTTGAACAGTCTGTTGTGCTAAAGTTGCATCGACTTCAACCAGATGCATACCAGCACGAAGCAGTAATGAATTTCCAAGTTTTTTCCAAAGCGAAATATTGCCACTATATAAAACATCTGCCGTTTCAATCGTTTTCCCCGCATCCAAAGCGGCAGTTGCTTCAGTCAATTCTTTAATAATATCAGTATAAATCGATTTTTGAGCATCATACTTTGGTAAAAGTATTTGTTCGGTATAACCTTTCCCCGCCTCAAAGTAAGGCACATCGCCATAAGAGTCTGTCATAATCATCATTCCAAATGCTTTCCAGATACGGGCCATGTTATAAAGATTGGTTCTGGTTGGCTGGTCTTTTGTTGACTGTATGACGTCGGCAGAAAAACGGATTACCGTCCTGTAATATCTGACCCAGTTTTGCTGCATACCATCTCTGTTATCCTGGTTAAAATTGGCACCAGTTAACACGCCTGAATTTGGAGAAACCATCTGTTGAACAATGCCTATTTCATTTTGAACGGTAGCCGAAACGAAAGATGCATTAACTATACTATTGTTTAGTACAAAAACAGGATTGACATTAGTAGCAGCAATCTTATTAATATTTAGTTCATCAAATCCTTCATCACAGGCTGTGGTTCCCAGAACAACTAAAGTTATATAAAAATACCGAAGATATGTTTTCATGAGTTTGTTTTTAGAATTTGACATTGAGATTAAAACCAATACTACGGGTGGAGGGTAATCCAGTGGATTCCATACCAATTAAGTTATCTGAAGAATATCCAAATGTTTCCGGATCAATATTATCTACCCATTTTTTAAGCATCAGTACATTGTTAGCAACAAGGCTCAATTTTAATCCTTTGATGATAGAATTGGCAGGTAAAAAGCTATCAAAATCATAGCTGGCTGTAATTTGTCTTAATTTCCAGTGTCCCCCGTTGTAAACGACTGGTTCAATAAGTGCTAATGAACGAACAACGGACCAATAATCCTGAACATTTGCCTTAACTGTATTTGTTTCTCCCTTATCGTTTACCCCAACCCCAACAATACCACCCTGATCTCTGCCGGGAAGTGTCATTTTATGTAAACCATGTCTGACGGCATTGAAATTGGTACCCGATAACATCATATTACCAAGCTTGAAGTCAATCAGGAATGAAAAACTCAATTTTTTATAGCTAAAGCTATTGTTTATACCCCCAACCCACTTAGGCAAAGCTGAACCATAAGAAATAAGATCTGTAGTCCTTAAAGGAATGCCATTTCCGCCAAAAACCATTCGTCCCTGAGCATCTCTTCTGAAGCCGAAGCCATATATCTGCCCCATTTCCTGACCTACTACCTGACGTAGTTCACCATTAAACACATGCGTTCCAACAGTAATTCTCTCCCCTGGCTTATCAGTCAACAAACTCAACACTTTCGTTTTGTTGTAGGAGCCATTGAAAGTTACATCCCATTGAAAGTCATTACTTTTAACAGGAGAAATGTTAAGCAGCATTTCCACACCATTATTCCGACTTTTTCCACTGTTAATAAGTGTATTGGTAAAGCCTGATCCATCAGAAATTTGGGCAGAGACTATCTGGTCTTCTGTTAATTTCTGATAAACGGCAGCGTCTAAAGTCACCCTGTTATTAAATAACTTTAATTCTAACCCAATTTCTGATTCGGTTGCCCGCATAGGACGCAATCCGGCGTTTGGCAAGGTATTGCCTAATGATGCACCGATAGGTTGTCCACCAAAGAGATTTGCATTAATACCATAAAAGAGATTGTTCGCATAAGGTTCAACATCTGTATCACTTCCTACTTCAGCGAAAGCAGCACGAAGTTTACCAAAAGTCAGCCAGTTTGGTGCTGATTTGAATATTTCAGAAAAAACAAAACTACCTGAAACGGAAGGGTATAAGATACTTCTGTTTTCTGGTGAAAGCGTTGAAAACCAATCGTTTCTAGCAGTAAAATTAAGATAAAGATAACTATTGTAGGAAAATTCTGCCGCACCATAAACAGAATTTACAGCACGTTCTGATAAACCATAAATAGGGTCTTTAACACGCCCGTTCATGACCGTATATAATCCTCTGACAACAAAGTCGGTAACTTGTACCGAATTCAAGTCTGAACGCCTGTACATTTGATTGCCCCCAAGATTCACATCAATTCCGAATTTCCCAAAAGTCCGGTTTCCGGAAATTAATATATCCATGTTAGTCTCTCTAAAACGACGAGATTCCTGTGTATAAACGCCATTTACAAATCCAGCTGGTGCAGCGGCAAGGGAAGCATGCCCTGTTGGGAAGTTATTAAAATCCTGATCACGAGACCAGTAATCCTGACCGACTCTACCTTGTATAAATAGCCATGGGGTAAGATTATATTTTACGGCAATATTTCCAAATACACGATCACGTCTTATATTTTGAAATTGCTGAGCTAAAGTGAAATATGGATTAGTCCTGTTCCTGAAACGGGAATATACGAATTCATTTCCATTAGCATCGTATTTTTTCTCATCCAGCAAAGATAGAGGCATTGAATTAGCCATATTGTACAATGCAGTAGGTATAGAGTTATCCTGATTTGCAATATTGGGTGGATTCCGATTGTACTCATTTGAATAATTAACATTTCCCGTAAAACCTAACTTAGATGAAAGGTCATATCCAAAACCCAGGTTAACTGTTTTGCGACTAAACGTATTATTGGGCACTATACCCTGATTATCCATATTTGCAAATGAAAGATTCATTCCTCCCTTTTCGTTTGCTGTAGACAGTGAAAGAGTATTGGTTAGATTGGAACCATTTCGAAAAAAATTACGAATATTATTATATTGAGGTTCGTAAGGAACTGATACCCCATCAAATAGAATCTGGGTCATTCCCGGTTTAAATTTTTCACCGAAAGACCATTGTCCTGAAGTAGGATTTGGCGCGGTTGGCCTAACTCCATTCTCACCCTGTCCGTATTCATATTGATAGTCAGTAAAATCAAGAGGTGTTTCATTGGTATAATTAGAATTAAAACTAACGCCAATTCCTTTTTTAGAGCCTTTTGTTTTTGTTGTAATCATAATTACACCGTCCTTTGCACGTGAGCCATAAAGTGCCGCTGCGGTTGCTCCTTTAAGAATTGTCATACTTTCAATATCGTCCGGATTAATACTGCTTAGACCATCTCCACCATCAGATGTGTTACCACCTCCCCGAACGCCAACCGAGTTATCTGCCGCGGCATTTCCCGGATTTGTTCCAAAGTTTGTATTATCAATGGGAACACCATTTACCACCACGAGTGGATTATTTTGTCCGGAAATTGACGATTGACCGCGAATACGAACTTTAGAGGTACCGGCAGGTCCAGTACCTAAGCCCGAAATATTGACTCCGGCAACCTTCCCTTGTAAGGTATTCATGAAATTTGCCGATCGATTTTCCGTCAAGGTTTCCGCACCAATAGTAGTTGTGGCATAACCCAATTTTTTCGCCTCTTTTTTAATCCCTAGGGCAGTCAGAACGACTTCACCCAGTTCCATCACAGCCTCCTCCATGGTAACTGATATCTGGGTTCGATTACCGACAGCTTCTTCAAGGGTCTCTAGTCCAACCGAACTAAAAATCAAGGTGTCCGCACCCTTTGCAGAGATGGTATATTTACCATCCAAATCAGTTACTGACCCGGTTGAGGTACCTTTAACCTGGATTAGTACCCCTGGAATACCCGATCCGTTATTATCACTTACCGTACCGGAAATTTGTTGAGCTTTTAAGGTAATACTTGTAAGAAAAAACAAGCAGACCGTTAAAGTCCTCAAAGGCTGGCAAGTTAACCAAAACTTACCTCCATGCAATTTTTTTTTCATAAATGTGGATAATTAGGTGGTTAATAAAATGAATATCAAAATACAAAAATTATATTACTACATCTCCAGAAATTAAATTTTTAATTTAATATTTTCGACCAAATGATAGGTGGCAATAATCCTTTTTTGCAAAAACTATACTATAAAAAACAAAATAAAGTAGGTGAGAATTCGATATTTTCTGCTTACATTTAAAATCGAATATTTTATTTAACCCTTTTATTAACCGATGTATGAATAAACGTAAGGTTTACTTTTGGTCACTCACTGTGGCACTTGGAGGTTTTTTATTTGGCTTTGATACCGCCGTTATTTCCGGAGGAGAGCAAGCTATCCAGGAATTATGGAATTTGAGTGATTTTATGCTCGGTCAAATGGTGGGAATGGCGTTATATGGCACTATCCTGGGAGCTATATTTGGAGGCATTCCCGCTGACAAATATGGTAGAAGAACCACCTTATTCTGGGTGGCACTGCTTTATCTTTCCTCAGCTATTGGTTCCGCCTTTGCCTGGGATATTTATTCTCTTATGTTCTTCCGATTTATTGGTGGTATCGGCGTTGGTGCTTCTTCGGTAGCAGCTCCTATGTATATTTCTGAAATTGCACCGGCTGAAAAAAGAGGGCAACTAGCTGCTTTGTTTCAGTTTAATATTGTTTTTGGCATATTAATCGCTTTCGCTTCAAACTATATTATTGGTACCGGAGATAATGGTGGCTGGCGTATTATGCTGGGAGTGGAAATTATTCCAGCCGCTTTATTCACTTATCTTATTACCAAAGTGCCTCGTAGTCCTCGTTGGCTGGTCGTTAAAAAAGGATTGATTGATGAAGCCAGAGCCGTTTTGCAAATGATTAATCCGGAAAAAGCGGAAGATGCGCTTCAGGAAATCATTCAAAGCGCTAAGGAAGAGGAGAAAAAAGTAAAAGTGCCCTTTTTTACAGCTAAATATAGAAAACCTATTTTATTAGCCTTCCTGATTGCCTTTTTTAATCAGGTTTCTGGTATAAATGCTATTATTTATTATGCGCCTCGTATTTTTGAAGATACAGGCATGGGCGCAGAATCTGCCTTATTATCAACCGTTGGAATCGGTGTTATCAATTTAATTTTCACCCTTTTAGGACTGATTTTAATTGACACCTGGGGAAGGAAAAAACTGATGTATCTGGGTTCATTTGGCTACATAATTTCACTAAGCTGTGTGTCTTATGTATTTTTTACGCAAACAGGAAGTGGATCTCTTTTAGTTCCATTTTTACTATTTGTCTTCATAGCTTCCCATGCTGTGGGGCAAGGAGCCGTCATCTGGGTATTTATTTCCGAAATTTTCCCCAATGAAGTGCGCTCTTATGGCAATGCCTTTGGAAGTTCTACCCATTGGGTATTTGCCGCGCTGATATCGGCCTTTTTTCCCTTCTTTGCTGGTAAATTTGGCGGAGGTTTCATTTTCGCTTCCTTTGCTTTTCTTATGTTTTTACAGCTATTATGGGTTTGGAAGGTAATGCCTGAAACAAAAGGAATTTCGTTGGAGTCTATTGAAAAAAAATTAGATTAACCCTCTTTAATTTTCTTCCTTATGATTTTTGCTCTGCTCATTGCCTGCATCGTGCTGCTCGTTCTTTTAATATCAGCATTAAAATTTCACCCATTCATTGCCTTTATTATTGTTTCCATTTTTGGTGGGGTCTTATTTGGTATTCCTATTGAAAATATACCCTCTGCCATTCAAAAAGGAATAGGTGATACAGTCGGATCCATCCTCATGGTGCTACTTTTTGGTGCTATGTCGGGTAAACTGATAGCTGAATCAGGTGCTGCTCAGCAAATCAGCTCCGTTTTATTAAGAATTTCAGGTACTAAGTACATTTCCTGGGCTTTAATGCTTACCGGCTTTGTTCTGGGCATTCCATTATATTATAACGTCGGATTTGTATTATTGATGCCCTTGGTTTTTACCATCATGTATCGGGTAAATATGCCTGCCGTTTATTTGGGAATTCCCATGTGTGCCGCACTATCAACCAATCATGGCCTTTTACCTCCTCATCCCTCTCCTGCCGCTTTAGTCGTTCAATTTCAAGCAGATATGGGAATGACGCTCTTGTATGGATTCTTTATTGCCATTCCAACGGTCATTGTGGCGGGGCCTGTTCTAGCTGAATTCTTAAAGAAAATACCTTCTAATCCTATTCAGACCTTTAAACCCAGGGAAATCCCTGAAAATGAGCTGACTGGATTTGGAAATAGTTTATTTACCTGCCTTTTGCCCGTAATAT
>BJGN01000079.1 GCA_014190515.1 Bacteroidota bacterium | reverse complement strand
ATACTTATTATGTGCTTTTCGCCGCTGCGATAATCGCATCGGCGAAAAGCCCGGAAATGAGAGCACCATTTAATAATAATCTTCTGTCTCAAACCAAAGGCGTTATGGTTAATCCTGGAAATCCTGATTCAAAACCAGGCAACAGGATGAATCGCTTCATACAGTGAAAGTGTGTATTATAATTGCTGGGTTATGGCCTAGTTTACATTTTCCGGTAATATTCGTTCTGAATCAGGATTTACAGGATTTTCAGGATTGTAGATAACGTCGCTGGTGGGGGAGGCATCGTATTTCTAGAAATGAATACTTATTATGTGCTTTTCGCCGCTGCGATAATCGCATCGGCGAAAAGCCCGGAAATGAGAGCACCATTTAATAATAATCTTCTGTCTCAAACCAAAGGCGTTATGGTTAATCCTGGAAATCCTGAAAATCCTGATTCAAAAACAGACTGCTGCACGCACCATCTAAACCAATGCCCCAACGCTAAAAAATCCTCGAAATCCTGTAAATCCTGATTCAAACAACTTGCTTCGCCGTCCCAAACCCCCGCTATGTCCTGACCCCAGAGGGGTCACATGTCTCTCGCCTTTTATTGTTTAGGTTTCAATAGCTCATTATATCTCAATGGTTGACGAAGTAACCCAATAGCTTCTTTTACCTCTGGATCATTTCTTAATCCGATTTTAATTCTGCCGCTGGCATAGAAATGTCGGGCAGCTATTTCCTTTTCAATCAGATTCATGATTTCTGTTTTGTATTTTTCAAGGATTCCTTTCTGCTCTTTTTCCAAGGCCTCCACAACTAACTTTTGGGTTTCAGTCAGTGTATATCCCTCTTCTTTTGATTTCCTGGCAAATTCCTTCCATGCCTTATTAGCTTCCGTTTCAAACTCAATCTGCTCATCCCTGATAAAGGAAAGAAATTGGTCAAAATCATTGAATTTCAAATTATTAATGTCTTTAGATTTATGACTATTCGCATAGCGGGACACAAATCGGAAAATGATGTCCTGACGTAAAATGGATTGGATAACAGGTATATTATCAGGGTGCTGAATGGGTAAATCAGGGGAAACACCACCACCGTCATAAACGGTTCTGTTATTTAAGGTTTTGTAAGCCACCTTTTTATCATCGGGAACCTCAACAGGTTCCCCATTTTTATATTCAACACTTTGAATACTCCGGCCACTTGGTATATAATATTTTGAAGTGGTTAATTTTAGACGCGCATTATAACCAACATCCACCGTATTTTGCACCAAACCCTTTCCATACGATCTTTGACCGACAACCACGCCGCGGTCATAATCCTGTATCACACCACTCACTATTTCAGAAGCAGAAGCAGATCTTCTGTTTATAAGAACAACCAGCGGTATTTCCGTGTCCGTTGCATCCTGAGTGGTATTAAACAGTCTATCCTGTTCTTTTATCCTACCTTTTGTGGTTACAACCAAGCTATTTTTAGGAATAAACACATTACAAACACTGATGGCTTCCATAAGAAGTCCTCCTCCATTTTCCCTCAAATCAAGAATCACGCCTTTTAAATCAGGATTTTCCTGACGCATATCCCTGAGGGCATTGGAAACATTTCGTCCTGCTCTTGGGGTAAATGTGGTCAGTGAAATATAGGCGATATCATTTTCCAAACGACTGAAATAGGGAACATTTGGCACTTCAAAATCACCCCGAACCAGATTTGTCTTTATTTCAGAGGTGCTTCCCGGTCTTCTCAACGTTAGAGAAACGGAGGAACCTGCTGTACCACGGAGGAAAAAATCAACTTCCTCGGCCGATTTTCCATAGGTGTCTTTGCCATCAATAGCGATAATCTGATCACCGGTTTTTATCCCTGCTTTATCGGCAGATTGCCCTTCATAAATTTCTGTAATGGTGGCATATTGCTGGATAAATCTGAAATCAAATCCCGCATTATTGGATTTTCCCTCATTTTGGATTCTATATTTTTCGATATCAGATTCGGGATAATAGTTGGTAAATGGATCCAACGAAGCAACCATAGCAGTAATGCCCGTTCGCATTAGTTTACCAGGATCTATTTCATCCACAAAGCCGCCATTTAACTCCCTATAAACCTGCGCAAAAATTTCTAAATTCCGACTTATTTCAAATTCTCTCCTATTGTCAGTAGGTGAACTGATGGCTAGAAATAAAAAAGCCGACAGGATATACAATGATTTTTGAAACATAACCATAAATTATTCTTCTTTTGAAATGCTTATTGATTTAAATTAACAGTTTTTCCAGCAAAAAGGATAATTTTGCATGCCTTTATTTTTTATAAATTAACAAAATGATTCAGATTACATTTCCAGACGGTAATGCTCGCCAATTTGAGCCAGGGGTAACTTCCTTCGAAATTGCTCGTTCCATTAGCGAGGGACTTTCTCAAAAAGTACTTGCAGCCAAAGTAAACGGGGAAGTTTGGGATCTTTCCCGCCCTATTTCTAAAAATTCAACTCTGCAATTATTAACGTGGGACGATAAAGATGGTAAAACGACCTTTTGGCATTCTACCGCGCATCTTATGGCTGAGGCGCTTGAATCCCTTTTTCCAAATATTAAATTCGGTACCGGTCCAGCTATTGAATCCGGATTTTATTATGACGTGGATACAGGAACTACACCTATTTCTTCGGAAGATTTTGTTAAAATTGAAAATGAGATGATTCGTCTGGCCAGATTGAAAAACCAATATGTTAGAAAGGATATTTCAAAGGAAGAGGCCGTCTCCTATTTTACAAATAAAGGGGATGAGTATAAATTGGAATTGATTGAAAAAAGGGGAGACGAATCTCTTACATTATATACCCAGGGTCAATTTACAGACTTGTGTAAGGGGCCGCATTTGCCCGATACTGGCTATATTAAAGCGGTTAAGCTCACAAAATTAGGAGGTGCTTATTGGCAGGGTGATGACACTCGTCCGCAATTGACTCGTATTTATGGTATATCATTTCCCAAGCAAAAGGATTTGACGGAATATGAATTCATGATGGCGGAGGCTAAAAAAAGAGATCATAGAAAATTAGGTGCCGAACTTGAATTGTTTATGTTTTCTGAATTAGTCGGACCTGGCTTACCTATCTGGTTACCAAAAGGAAACGCGCTGAGGGAGAGATTGATGAATTTTTTAAAGGCAGAACAGGAGAAAAGGGGGTATAAATTGGTTACCACCCCTCACATAGGAAGAAAGGAATTGTACGTGACATCGGGGCATTATGCTAAATATGGCAAAGATTCTTTTCAACCTATCCATACACCTAAAGAAGACGAGGAATTTTTGTTGAAACCAATGAATTGTCCGCATCACTGTGAAATATTTGCACATAAACCCCATAGCTACAAGGAGTTGCCTATGAGGATTGCAGAATTTGGCACCGTTTACAGGTATGAGCAAAGTGGAGAACTCCATGGTCTTTCCCGGGTTAGAGGATTCACTCAGGACGATGCGCATATATTTTGTACCACAGATCAGGTGAAGGAGGAATTTTTAAATGTACTTGATTTGACCAGGGTAGTGTTAAGAAAAATGGGTTTTCAGGACTTTACCGCCCAAATTTCTTTAAGAGATCCAAATAATCCGGAGAAATATATAGGTTCCAATGAAAATTGGGAAAATGCAGAGCGTGCCATCATTGAAGCAGCAACTGAGGCTGGTTTAAAAACGGTAACTGAGTTGGGTGAAGCTGCTTTTTATGGCCCCAAACTAGATTTTATGGTGAAGGATGCACTGGGTCGCTCCTGGCAACTTGGAACCATTCAGGTAGATTATAATCTTCCCGAGCGATTCAATTTGTCCTATACCGGTGCCGATAATAAACCTTACCGTCCGGTAATGATTCATAGAGCTCCCTTCGGATCTATGGAACGGTTTATATCTATCATGATTGAAAATACAGCGGGTAAATTTCCGCTTTGGCTGACTTCCGATCAATTTGCCATCCTACCTATCAGTGACCGATTTATTCCTTATTGTCAGGAGGTAGTTCAGGCTTTGGCTAAACATGATATCAGAGGTTTTGTAGATGAAAGGGCTGAAAAAATTGGACGTAAGATTAGAGATGCTGAAGTTCAGCATATTCCTTTTATGCTCGTTGTTGGAGAACAAGAACAAGAAAATCAGATGATTTCAGTAAGACGACAAGGTCAAGGTGATTTAGGTAGTTTTTCCGTTTCAGATTTTGTAAGTCTGTTCAATGGGGAACTTGAAAAAGAAAACGCTTAATATTCCCCGTCGAAATAATTAATGAATAAAATAATAAGGTTGTACTTTTGAAGTATAACTTTTTTATTTTATGAATAGATTAAGAAGTTTTTTAAAGAAATACCGCAACGAAGTAATCGTTGGCACACTCGTTTATCTTTTCCTACTTTCCCGCGACCTGATGAAGCATTTTATCCATTAACCTGGTTAGTGCTACCTTATACCGTTTTTTGGCATGTATTCATTTTCGTAATTGCACGCAACGGTTCTTGAATCAGGATTTACAGGATGATCACGTTCGTAGGGGCGAATTGCATTCGCCCTCCCATGATACAGGTACATTTCCCTATTTGCGGAACAATGGTCATTTTTCCTTCGTTTTACAATCGTATTCTCAAGTTAATTAAATGGATGGATGATCTGTTGGGTGCATGGTAAATGGAATAAAAAAATAGGTAATGGTTAAAAAAGGGCGAATTCAATTCGCCCCTACGTGAATCATTAAACGATGTTGATTCAAAACCAGCTGTAGGATAAAATGCTTCATATATACTAAACTCAAAGAAGGTTTATAACTTGTACAAAAAAAAATTACCTTGACCTTTAGCTAATGGCGGCCCAAATTTCCCAAAAATCCCAAAATCCCACACTTGACTCCCTCGGGGTCACACGTCTATAACCCCCCTACCGCCAGGCGGAATATATTTTTTCTATAAAACCTGGAATCGCCGCATTGTCCATCCAACGGCCCACGACAACAAGGTCTTTGGTACTATCTACAAAAATGAAATTGGTACCATTGCCGACATGCATATAAGCGCTGGCGGGTGCTGCGGGTATCATTTTCCTGTCTGTATTTAGAAAATAATTCATAAAACCATAATCCGTTTTGGCATTAGTTGATTTTGTAGCCATCTCGAACCACGACGCAGGCAGGATTTTTTTATTATCCCAATTCCCTTTATTCAGTGTAAACAAGCCAAATCGCCCTAAATCGTAAGAATTGATAATCATACCACCTCCCCAATGTCCGCCGCCGCTCACAGCTTGAACGGGTAATCCGTCAATAACAATCCACGAATTTCTATACCCTGTCCAGCGCCAGGTATCTGATGCACCGATAGGATCCATTACTTTTTCTTTAAGAAAAACAGGCAATGGTTTTCTCAAAATACTGGTTAAAGCCAGCGCTAATACATTTACCCTCACATCATTATATTCATAAACGGTGCCAGGTTCATTTCTTTTCCTGGATAACCATTTTGATGCATCGGCATCGGGTCTGTCTGCCCAATCTGGTTTTTCCCATAAGGTACCTTCCCAATCACTGGTTTGCCGTAATAGATGCTCCCAGGTTAATTTTCTATTATGCTCCGTTTCAAAAGGTTTTAAAAGTTCATCCTTTCCCATATCCTCTGCATTTCTATACAGCTTGCCTGGATTATACCCTTCGATGGGTGGTAGATAAGTATGAACGGGATCACTTAATTGTCTAATATGCCCCGTTTCCAGAGCTAATCCAGCGACGGTACTTAAAAAACTTTTGGTAACACTATGGGTCATATCACATTTTTCAGGTTGACCCCACTTGGCAACAATATAACCGTTGTAAATAATTAAGCCATTCGTATTTCCTCTCGATTCAAAGGGGCCGATGCCCATTCCGAAAGGTTCCTTACCAAACGTGCGATAGTGGTTAACCTCCATATTGGCCGGATTTTTCGTTTCATTAGCCAGGGCATAATTTATGGCATCTGCCAGGGAGTCACCCAAAAGGCCCATCGACGCAGGGCTTTTTTCCTGCCATTCTTGTTTTGTGGGGAAATATTTGGATTGTGCTTTTACCATAACAGGGGTAAAAAATATCAGCAAAGCTAAAGAGGCGAGAAAAAACAGCTGTCTCATTGATCGTAATTTTCTGTAAAATATAAAAAAACGCCGAAGGAAAGTATTCCAACGGCGTTTTTTCAACTGATGTAAGGATGAATATTAGCCTCCTACATAAATATCCCAATTTACCTCAGCTTGTGGATGAGGGAATTGCTTAAATATCGTTCCCTTGTCATAAGACGTTGGAATTTCATTCAGTTTATTATATCTCCTCGCGTCAATCCAACGATGTCCCCATGGTTCTGCCCAAAGAGAGTATCTTCTCTGATAAAGAATTTCATTGATTAAGGCATCTTTTGTAGTTGCACCCGTATAATTTCCTATAGCCGCTGCATTTCTGATAACATTGATAGCGTTAACTGCCTCCGTAGTTTGTCCCAAATTGGCATGTGCTTCTGCTTTCAACAAAATGAGTTCTTCGTTACGGATAAATGGAATGGGTGCAGTATTTGTCGCCCAACGCGCGTCCTGATACAATGCAGAAAGAGGGGTAGCATCTGTGGTGACAACAACAGGGGTATTTCTTTTAAAGAATTTTCTGGACACCCTCAAATCACCTGCTGTTGCGTCATCAATCATAGAAGGATGAACAACGATGATGGTATTTACCGCTGCATTGGGCAGATAAAATAATGGATTGAATCCATCTGGTGGTCCCAAAAATGGGTGGGATGGACCAGCATTCAGGTTACCACCCATTTCCATAAATGATCCGTCTAATGCCGTTAGAATGCCTTGCCAGTCTTTACGGTAAGCATTTAAGCGAGCTAATATAGCTTTATTGACTTTTCTAAGATTTGGAATGGTGTTATAAGCAGCGAAGCCTGGAGTTAATCTTAATGGGAACGCACCTGAACCAGCGGCTGCAAAATCCTGATCTGCCTGATCTAATATGCTTTTAATATGATTTAAGGCCTCCTCATATTTTACGAACTTACCTGGTTTCAAAGGGTCTTTTACATCTATTCTTATGCCATTTTCATACACAAAGTTGGCAGGAATCATAAATTGATAACCCTGAATCATTTTGGCAAACCCAGATACGGCTTTTTTCTCAGCGTCCACAAGCAAAGTAGAACCATTAGATGAACTGATTAACACATCTGCCTGCTTAATGGCCTGATAAGGAGATGCCCAGGAACCTCCTCCCGTTGTTCCAAATCCAAAGTAAGCTCTATCTGGAACTCTTCCGGCCTGACCAAGCCAATCTGTTTGAAAACGTGGATCAGAAGCATTCAGATACCATATTTCTCTTCCAAAAGTATTCCAGGCTTGAGAAATATTCGTCACATAACTTCTATGGGATGCTTCAAGTCCTGTTAGTAAAAATTGTACTTGCTCTTTAGTGGCGTTAGTCTCCACACTCGCCAAAGAAGGGTTGTTAGGATCTAGCACTTCATCGAGTTGTAATGGATTACATGCGGTAATTCCTAAAACAGCAGGAAGTAAAACAGTTTTTAATATATTTTTCATTTTAAAATAAATTTGTTTTTAGAAATCGAAATTCAGATGGAAGAATATCCTTCTTGGTGTTGGATAAGGAGCAATATCCACGTTATTCGCGATGGATTGCGCACCAAAGGTGGAAGTTTCAGGATCGTATCCGAAATAATCAGTGAACAAGAATAGATTATTTGCCGAAGCACCCAGTTTAATTCCTTTAAATGCTCCATTAAATATCTTTGATAGGGTTGTTTTTGGAAAAGTATAGTATAACCCGACCTCTCTGATTTTCACAAAACTTGCATCCATAACCCATCTTCCCGCATTATTATATGGTGCAGGGTCGCGCTGTCTTCCATTAGGAACGCCATCACCGTTCGAGTCATCAAACCAGCCTTTTGTTGTTCCTCCGCCATCTGTAAGGAAAGCAGATAGGTTAATGTTATCTCCTCCCTGTTTCCAATCGACTAAAACCGAAAGTTCCAGATTTTTCAGGATGTTGAATGAGTTGAAGAAAGAAACATTAAAATCAGGTTGATTATTTCCCCAGAAAGTGAATCCACCCGGATTACCAGCTACTGCCGGGCTACCAACTATGGTCGTTGGAGCATAGCCTTGTGCATAAAGGAAAGTACCCAAACCAGAACCAAATGCTCCAGCAATATAGGTAGGAATACCTAACCGGGTAAGTAATACCCTATTTTGCCAGTAAAGCACTCTGGAGAACCATCTAAATTTTGATGCATCAAAAATAGTACCCGAAATACCCAGTTCAATACCTTTATTTTCCAGCTCAGCCTCATTACTTGGTGTTGTATTAACACCTACTGAAGGAGCTAAATTCAAATTTTGAATATTATTTTGTGTGTTTTTTATGTAATAAGTGGCTTCTATGGCTAATCTATTATTGAAAAAACCAGCGTCAACGCCAAATTCCAACTCAGTGGCTGTTTCTGGCAGAATACTGGTATTACCAATTTGAGAGGAAACAACGGAACCTAATAAGCCACCAATATTCGTTCCACCCAGTGAGGTGAAAGTACTTCCAAAGGCAACAGGGCCAGAGGTTGCTCCGTAAGCAATACGTGGTTTTAACTGTGTAATGGCGCCTACATTCCAAAAATCAAAATTGGCTACATTCAAAGCTAGAGAAGCTCTTGGGAAAGCATATAGTTTATTTGGATCTCCGTTTAAGGTTGATTTATCCCAACGAATACCAACTGTTCCAATAATTTTATCATCAAAATTAGCTTCTTGTTGCAGAAATATACCTGCCTCACTAATTGTACTATTGAAATTTTCGTTTATTTCCTGAACATTTGCCTGTCTTAAATTGGTTTGTCCTGGAACTAATCCTCTACCACGGTTAAATAAGGAACTATTTTTAAAATCTAACCTAACCATACCTCCTTGTGAGGATAAATTTAATTTGCCTAAACTTTTGGTGTAAACCAACGCAGCCTGAATATTGGTATTGAAACTCTCCTGACGTCCAATTAGTAAATCACCAGGATTTGCCTGTGCTCTTTGAAATTGCAAAAATTCAGGTAAGTAAACCATGGTTGAATTTTGCAAATAATCTAACCCACCTGAAAGTGTTGCCTTCAGATTACTTGTGTTATTTTGAAAAAGATCAGCTGTTAAATTAAACGCCTGTATAAAACGGTTAACTGTTGAATTGTTAATACCATGATCAGTTACTGCTACAGGGTTTTCAGAAAAATATGGATTTACCGGATAAATACCTTGCGCGTTTGGTCTTAAGTCAAAATAGCTTGGAACATAAGCTATATTATATCCGATACTCGCACCAGCATTATTTTGATTACCGGTGAAACCTCTGTCTGTGTCTGTTTTAAGATAGTTGGTTGAAAAACTGAATTTAACTCTTTTAGATATCTTATGGTCTACATTGGCTCTAATTGAATATCGCTCGAAGCCTGTTTTTTTAACCGTCCCGTCTTCAGCTGTTATATTTCCTGAGATATAAAATTTTGTTTTTTCGTCACCTCCGGAAAGAGTTAACCTTGAATTACTTAAAGCGGCTGGGTTGTTATAGAAATAATCTTCATAATCAATAGTTATGCCTTGTCTGAAACGCTCTATTTCAACAGCCCGTCTGGCGGCAGGGAAGAAAGTGTTGATTTTTGCTTCACTCCATACATCAGTGCCTAATAACCTGAGTGGGGAAGCATCGCCAATATCTTGTGAAAAACTGATTTTAGTTTTTCCCTCCGAACCTCTTTTGGTTGTAATAATGATTACCCCTGCATTAGCTCTTGTACCATAAATAGCAGCAGCAGAAGGACCTTTTAAAATCTCGATATTTTCAATATCCGCAGGATTTAAATCGGCAAGACGGTTTGCACCGTCGTCTTGATTTGAACCACCTGCGCCACTAACAGTGGCACGCCCTGTTCGTTGTGTTGCATTGCTCGCATACACACCGTCAAGAATAATTAAGGGTTGTGATGCCCCGGCAAGACTGGATATACCACGTAATTGAATCGATAAACCACCTCCTGGTGCGCCACCATTGGAACGAACGGTAACACCCGCCACTTTACCATATAAGGCGCCATCTGTCGTTTGAATGGTGGTAGTTCCCACCAATTCCTTAGCAGAAACAGAACCTACTGCATTCGCCAGATTAGATCTTTTTACCGAAGACGCTAGACCAGTGATAACCACTTCTTCGAGATTGGTCGCATCTTCGCGTAATTTGATGTTCAACACGTTATTCGAAGGCCCCGCTTTAACTAATTGGCTTAAATAACCAATGGAACTAACCACTAAGGTAACCTCGTTATTGTCTTCAATATCAAGGGTAAATTTACCATCCAGATCAGTAACAGTGCCCTTTGATGCGTTCTGAATAATGATATTCGCAAACATCAAGGCTTCACCAGTTCGATCATCAGAAATACTTCCTGTAATTTTGTACTGTGCCTGTATTTTATATGTAGTAAAAAACAGAAGGGTACAAATGGAAAGGAATAGTAACCGTTTTCTTTTCATTTTTGTAAGTTTTGTAAATTAATAATTAAAATTAATAAAAGTAATACTACTATTTATGTCCTTTTATTAATTTTTTATTGGAATTCCTATCATTTTGACAAAAAAAACATCAACTTTGCAGTTAGTATTTAAATATTTATAGATGCAAAAAGATCCATTTTACCAGGAAAATTCCAGTGCTTACAGCAGCAGAGAAAGGAATCTAATAGCTATTATCATCGTTTTACTTGTCGCGTTAGCTGGCACGAGTTACTGGGCGTTCTTCAAGAAACAGGAAAATAGCGTTATAACAAAGGAAAATTTCGCCTATCAGTCTGAAAATAAAGAGTTAATTTCTCTCAGAGATTCGTTGGTTGCACAGGTTGAATCATTAAGTTCTAATTTTGCCGCATTATCAGAAGAAAACCAATCTTTGCAAGGTTCTTTGAATGAAGCTAAAAATGAGTTGGCCTCAAAAATAAAAACGCTTAGTTTGTACAAAAAAAATAGTGCAAAAGAGGCAAATAGTCTCAGAGCAGAAATTCTTCAGCTATTGGCCGTTAAAGCGGAACTAGAGGAATCTATTTCGGCGCTGCAAGAAGAAAATGATAACTTGAAAGTGGAAAATACTTCATTGACTACAAATCTTAATGAAGCGAATAAAGATAAAGCCGCTTTAGCCAATTTGAATAGAACAATGCAGGAAGAGGTAAAAAAACTTACCTTAAATAATTTTAAGGCATCTGCCTTCCAGGTAGAAGTAGAAACCCCAAAATCTAAATTAACTGCAAAATCAACCAAAGCCAGACGTATCGTGGTTAATTTTGACCTAACCTCTGTTCCCGATGAATATCAAGGCATTCGTACCATTTATATGGCGATAACTGACGATAATGGTGTTCCCGTTTCTGGTTCAAATATAAATAAGAATATTGTGGTGAATGGACAAACGATGGCATTAAATGCCGTTTCTGGTAAAGAAGTTAATATAACGAGTAACCAAAGATTGTCTTTTTCTCATAACATGGAGGACAAATTGAAACCTGGGTTTTACAGAGTGGCCGTTTACGCTGATCTAGGTATGTTGGGTTCTGCCAATTTCAGATTAGATTAAAAATCTTTGTTTGTTTTTTAACTAATCTTTTTTTAAATAAAGACGGAATGAGATTTATTTTTTGCTTTGTTTTCTTTTCATTTTTATTATTTTCCTGTGGCATTCCAAAAAAAGATGTTCTTTTATTGGAAGATAAATACAAAAATGAGCTTATAAAATTAGATTCTCAATTGGTGGATCAACGGGCTTTAAATTATTCACTTACATTGGACAATTATAAAAAACAAGGTTCTATTGCTGCTTATGAATCGGTTCAAAAGGTGTATTTGGATAGACTGGACTCTTTACAAAATGATATTGATAGGTTGAATAAAAATTCTTCCTTCAATCAAAATTTCCTTTCTGATAATATTGACTCTCTTGAGACGAAATTAGCTAATCAGTCTCTTTTTACGCAGTCTATTTTAAATTATTGGACTAAATTTAATAGTCCGGTAGGTAAATTGAGTGCCATTCTCAAAGATTCACTTGCTTCGGAGGAGAATGTAATCATAGAGGAATCGACCTTGTATTGTAGTATTTCCATACCTATGGAAAAGCTATTTAAACCCTTTGTTACCCAACCCGTTGACCCAGTTGCCATGCCTTTATTAGGTAAAATCAGTGAAATTCTTCAACTTTTTCCTGCTTTTACCATCCAGGTGATCGGTCATACTGATAACGCGATACAACAAAATAAAAAATTACCTGACAATTGGGATTTAAGTGTTCTTAGAGCCTCGGCGGTCACTAAGGCATTAGTTGAAGAATGGCAATTATCTCCCTCCAGAATTCTTGTTGCTGGAAAGGGAGAATTTTCTCCAATGAAATCGAACGAAACACCGGAAGGAAAGGCTTTAAACCGACGCATTGAACTGGTGGTAAGTCTCAGAACGGAGGATATACTCCGTGATTACAGAAAACTACTTCCCAAATAATTGAAACTATTTGAACCTATTATTTATTACCTCAGCTCTCGGTTACTTGCCAGGAGCTTCCGTCTTTGCCATCTTTTAGTTCCACCTTATTTTCCTTTAAGGTATCGCGAATAAGGTCTGCCGTAGCCCAATCTTTTCTCAACCGCGCATCATTTCTCATTTGAATGATAAGATTCATTAGCCCGTCCAACAGAGATTTATCCTGATTACCGGATAAATCAACCTCCACATCGCTGTCAACGGCGAATATGTCATTAATAAACAAACTAAATATCTGTTTTATATTTTCGAAAGTGGACGGAGAAATCTGGTCCCAACCTATATGTTTATCTTTCAGGGAATTCAACTTGTTTACCAGTTCAAAAAGTCGGGACAATGCTTTGGGAGTATTAAAGTCGTCTGCCATATCCAGATGGGCAGCTTCTATCAATGCTTCGATATCAGCATCTTGACCAGCGTCACCTTTAGTTCCCGGATGATTTACAGATTGAATCCATTTATATGCTTCCATCAACCGTTTGTAGCCTTTTTCAGCGGCTAATAAGGCGGCATCGGTCAAATCAAGGGTGCTTCGATAGTGGCATTGAAGCATAAAGAATTTTACCACCATGGGTGAATAAGATTTTGAGATATGCTCACTATCTCCAACAAAAAGTTGTTCTGGAGAAATGGTATTTCCGTCACTTTTGGACATTTTTTTGCCATTTAAAAGGAGCATATTTGTGTGTAACCAGTATTTGGCACCTTTACATTGGCAAGACCCCATGTTTTGGGCTATTTCGTTTTCGTGATGCGGAAATTTCAAATCGTTTCCACCACCATGAATAT
>BJGN01000078.1 GCA_014190515.1 Bacteroidota bacterium | reverse complement strand
CATTTGAGGCTTCCGCATACATTAAAAATACATCTGCCAATCTCATAACTGGAAATGCATAATCTCCTTCACTTCTTCCTAATCCTTCATACTTTCTGACAAATGTCCTAAATACATATCCATACAATGCACCATCTGTATTGTAAGAAATATATTTTATACCTCCAATGGTAACATTTGCAGCCCAGGTTTTATAAATAAATGGAGAAAATCCGGTTGACTTCAACGCGGTCAAGCCAATACACATTTCATAATCCCACATGAGGGTTGACTTCATCCGATAATCTCTGTTTGCATAAGTTTTAGGATTAACCGCAGAGTTTACTGTTGTTCTGGCAGCGGAATTAGTTGTAGGATTGAGTGGAACCATTTTTGGAGCAAAATCACCCGTTGTAATCAATTGATATCTGTCTGCCAACTCAAAATAGGGAAGTACCCACACTTGTGATCCTTCAACTGTACGACCTGAAAAATCACGCATTAATTCTTCACCCTGGGAAGGGGTAGTAGGCGTTCCAGAATGAGTAAATACCATTATCATTTCCGGATTACCATTTGCCTTAGGTGTAAACAGTTCGAAATAATTGGGTAATATTTCTGCTCTCCCTAAAGAATCAATCTGGCCTGGATCACCATTTTTATATAAAGTCAATCCAAAATCATTCATTACAGATTTAAAATCTGCTGCAGATGCAGTAAATGCAGCTTGAGCCTCAGCTGCGTCACGAGTGAAGCCTTCTAACTCAGGCCAGCCATTTTTCTTCCAGCTTCCCCAATAAAGATTAAGTTTCCCCCTGAATGCAAGGGCTGCAGCTTTTGATGCTCTTCCCAAAACAGGGTTTTTTGCAGGAAGTTTGGCAACTGCATAATCAAAATCTGATAAAATAGCATCTTTTACCACTTTGATATTCGTTCGCTCGATAGAAGTTACTTCACTGTTGCTATATATAATTTTATCTATATAAGGAACATCTCCCCACATAGAAATTAATCTAAAATAGGTCATTCCTCTTAACAACCTTGCTTCAGCAATGATACTTTCCAAAGCTGCTAATTTTGCACCCGTTGCACTGGGCAGCATTTTATTTGTAATATTTTCTATGACATAATTGCATCTATTTACCGCGCCATATAAATAACTAAAATATTTATCAAAACTGGCACCATAACCAGATGGTGCATAAGTAGCACCTTGATAGGCATCACCTCTTAAAATACTTCCACTTGTTGCACTGGTTCCTCTTGTTCTGGTGTAATCGCCATGACCATCAAAATAATAATCTCGGTCAAATACCGCTCTGGTAGCGGCATAAGCTGACATTAAAGCAATGGTAGCATCTGCATCAGTCTTCCAGAAATTCTCTGAGGCAAGTTCACCAGTAGGCTTTTGGTCAAGAAGGTCTTTCCTACATGATGTAGGCAAAATCAGTATTACCGTAAACAGCAAAAACGCAACAATATTTAAATGAATAGATAGATTTTTCATCATCTGAAGATTTTAGAAACTAAGGTTTACAGCAATAGAATAAGATTTATTGATAGGATACACGTTGTTGTCATCACCCTGCTTCTCTGGATCCAAGCCACGGAAAGAAGTTAATGTACCAATATTTTCTGCAGAACCCACAATTCTGAAATTAGAAATGCCCATTTTTGCCAATACTTTTGAATTTACTGTATAACCAATCTGAATATTTTTCACACGTATGTAGGACATATTATCAAGCCAAAAACTAGTGGACTGTCTGTTGTTTCCACTTCCTCCCAGTCTTGGCCAAAGTCCATTTCTATTATCCCATGACCACGGATTATAGAGATGTTCCCAGGATGCAGCATATCGCGCATTGTTAAAGTTGGTATTATTGAAGATGTTCAACCAATAATCTTTTCTTCCAGCGGAACCTTGTAGAAAAACAGTAAAGTCGAATCCTTTAAAGGCTATAAATGTATTGAAAGCGAAGGTCGTGGTTGGACGTTCCTGCTGAAAATTAGCATAAGCTTTTCTATCATCACCTGTAATTCGACCATCACCGTTAAGATCCTTTAGTAATAAATCACCAGGAGCTGCTCCCTGTGGCGTTGCATTATACACATCTGCCCAAGACTGCGCAATGCCCAAATCTTCATAAGAATATACGAATTGATAAGGCAAACCTATAAAAACATTACCTCTAAGCAATAATTGGTTCCATTTTTCCAAATTTGTCTTATTAATTGCCGCATTCAAATTAAACCCATATTGTAAACTTCCAATCATGTCTTTCCAGGACAAATCAAGTTCTACCCCTCTATTTCTAAGATTGCCAATATTTGTTCTCGGTGGAGGGGAATAGGCGTAAAAAAGGAAGGTGGAAAATTCAGAGGGTCTGTTCATTCCTGTAGTAAGTCGATCATAATAATCGGCGGTAACAACCAGACGATTTCCAGAAAAGGCCAAATCCATACCTACATTAAAAACCGTTGAAGTTTCCCAGGTCAATAACCTGTTTATCATTTTACTATTTGCGAAACCTCGCTGAACAGAAGAACCTGTAACATAGTTTAGATTAGTAAGCGTTTCCTGTTGTTCAAATCTGCCTACACCGCTATTATTACCCAAACTTCCATAGGAAACCCTAAACTTACCATTCGAGAGGAACTTGTTCGTGAATTTTTGAATAAATTTTTCTTCCGTGAATTTCCAACCCAATGCCATGGATGGAAAAAAACCAAATCGACTGGAATCAAGAAATTTTGATGAGCCATCTACCCTGAAATTTACTTCAAAAAGATATTTATTGAAAGCAGTATAATTGACTTTTCCAATATAGGATTGCAAGCCTTCTGTGCTGGATGTTCCGCTGGTTGACTGTATATCCGTCAATGCTGCATTTATCTCTGTCAAAGAAGGGTGAAGCCTATCATTTCTGCCACTTCCCTGAGAACGCGCATACCAATACTCCTCATTATATACAAATAAAGCAGAAAAATCATTATTCTTGCCAATTTTTGTATTGTAGTTAAGGCTTCCATTGAATAAAGTTTTAAAACCAGTGCTGGTAGAGTTGGAAATACCTGCGTTTGCACCTACATAATTTCTACTTCCAAAAGTTTCTGTCTGGAAATTATACGCCTGTGCGGGAATAGGAGCACTCCAAGAAAACTGATTGTAGTAATTTAAGGCATAATCAACCCTTGCTTTTAATCCTTTAATTGGTGACCAATCATAATATACTTGTAGATTGGCTTCTTGTCTGTTATTTTGTGAAGGGCTGAGCGTATAGGGTGCATAAGGATTATAGGCCTGTGGATCTTCACCATAAGCCATTACTCCGCCATAATAGCCTGTTTTAGGATCATAAGGAACCAAACCTGCAATAGCATATTGAAGGTCATTTCCTGCTGTATTTCCTGGATCAGGATCTGTGAAACCCTCTGATAGAGCATATCGCCATTTAGACCAGTTCCCGTTAAAACGGAAACCAGTGTTCATATTGTTTTTAATTTTTCCATCAAAATTGAACCTTGCATTGTATTGGGCATAATCATTATTAATCTGTAATCCTCTTTCATCTTTTCCACCCAGTGAAACAAAGAAATTCGTCCCTTCATTTCCCCCAGATGCAGAAAGATTGTAATTACTGTATAAACCCTGCCTCAATATAACATCCCAGATATCAGTATCCGGAAATCTTAATGGATCAACCATACTCTTGGCCATCCACTCATCTACAGTACCTAATCTAAATAGTTGGTTTCCCTGAAGTGTATTTACTGCAGTCCTCTGTTGCTGAACATGTAAAGCCCTTGCATAATCTTCCATAAAATCTATTCCTTTAGTAGGAACAACAATGGAGTTATTGCTGGTGAAATTCAATGTTGTTTTCTTGGATCCCTTTCCACTTCTGGTGGTTATCAAAATAACCCCATTTGCAGCCCTCGACCCATAAACAGAAGCAGAAGTTGCATCTTTTAAAACAGATATAGTTTCTATATCATTAATATTCAGTCTATTAATATCAACATCCGGCATTCCATCCACTACAATCAAAGGACTGGCATTATTTACAGTTCCTAGCCCTCTAATAAGTAAGCTGGCTTCATTATTACCAGCCATGCCAGAGGATTGCACAGCCTGTAACCCTGGTACAAGTCCAGATAATGCTGAAGAAACATTAGGTAAGGCCCGACTTACAATCTTCTCATCTACATTCAATTGAGAAACAGCTCCCACCAAATTAACTTTTTTCTGAGTACCATAACCAACTACCACAACCTCCGAAAGATTCTGTACGTCAGCTTCAAGTACTAAATTAATGGAAGTCTGAGTTCCAATTAAAACTTCCTGCGTAATAAATCCAACATAACTGAAAACCAAAACATTACTATTACTTATTCCTGAAATTGAATAAGTTCCATTTTCGTCGGTAACCGTGCCTAAAGTAGTACCTTTTATATTTACGGTTACACCAATCAGCTCTTCATTGTTGACATCCGTAACCTTTCCCTTAATCGTCAGGGTTTGAGAAAGTAACGATTGACATGGAAAGAACAGAATAATTAACCCCAATAAAAAATGATGTATTTTCATAATTTTTATTTTTACCAAACGCTTATGTTTATTCCTGGAAAAGTGAAATCCTTTTTCTCAAAAAAATTAAGAATCATGTTATTAACTTGTTTTTAAAAAAACTAGGCTAAATATATTAAAAAAATTTAGAATAGCTATCAAAATATTTATATAAAAAAATAAAAGGTGAATCGTTTACGTTAACGATAGATAGTTAATTTTTGTGGAAATATATTATAGAAAATAGTTTAGTTTAAAAATATTAACATCAAATTCCTAAAGTTTAAAATAATTCTAGGCTCATTAGATATCATATTTTTTTAAAAAAAATCAGTTTATTTACTTTATAATTTATTGCCAATTATTTGTTTGCATCATTATAAAAGATCTGCTCCATGGTCGCCCATCCATTTTCTCCTGGCAAAGGAATCTGCATTGGATTACAAACTTCAAGCCATGCTTTATTCCGAGGTTCCTTGGCCAGAGCACTCATATCTGACTCAAAATTTTCTCCTTTATATTCGTAATAACCAAACTCAAAGAAATCATCACCTATCTGGTGTAAAAATATACTAAAATTAAATAGATGATATTGGATCAAAAGATCACGAACACCAGGGTGATTATCTTCATGAAGTTTCTTATAACTCTCTACACATTCTGGTCTAAGTTTTATGACTATACCGATACGCATTATATCAAAATTTCAATGGGTTTGTAAATATATACGTTCTGCATTTCCACCCATAATAGCCCTTTGTTCATTAGCCGAGAGCGTATTTATGAGGCTTAAAACTGTATTAACCCAGTTAGTATAAGTACTTTTAATCAGACAAACAGGCCAGTCAGATCCGAATACCATTCTTTCCGGACCAAATGCATCTAAAATAGTTTCAAAATAAGGTTTTAGAAGTTCTATATCCCAGGATTCCTGTAAAATCTCTGTAACCATTCCAGATAATTTACAAAATACATGCTCCCTCTCCGATATTTTCTTTATATGATTAGCCCAATCCACATCAAATGAATTTTTATTGATTTTTGGTTTTGCTATGTGATCAAGAACAAAAGTTTGTCGGGGATGACTGTCCACAAATTTAATAGTCTGGGGCAAATGATGCGCAAAAATCAATATATCGTAACACAAACCAAACTTATTAAGCGATTTAATTCCCTCATTGAAATCGGGTCGCAAAATAAAATTATTATCAGGCTCATCATGAATAACATGGCGAAAACCTACTATTTTATCTTCAGACTTATATATTTCGATATATTTTTCGACCTTTTTATCACAAAATGGAACCCATCCAACTACCCCTTTTATGAAAGAATTATCCTTAGCAAGTTGCAACAAAAAATTAGTTTCCTCTATTGATTGTCTGGCTTGCACAGAAATGGTTCCATCGAAGTCCAGCGTATTTAATAAGGGGTTGAGATGTTCAGGTAGAAAATCTTTTTGAATTATTGAATGTTGCTCATTCATCCAAACATAATCTACCTGGTTGTATTTCCAAAAATGTTGATGGCTATCTATTCTCATACCTAATAGTTCCAATTTTGATTCGAAATGGGTGCAAGTATTTCCTGCAATTTTTGTAGTAATTCAAAATTTATAGGTTCTAAAAACCAATTTACATTCTGTTTGATAGTTTCCGCATTGGCGCTACTAAACATAGTAGTTGTAATTTCAGGATTTTGAGCAGAAAATTGTAGTGCCAATGTAGAAATATCTACTCCATTTTTTTTACAAAATGCCGCTGCTTTTGCAAAAAGAGCTCGCTGAAAGGTGTTAGCAGGATGCCAGGAAGGGGCTCCCTTTGATGTCAATAATCCTGAAGCAAATGGAGAAGCATTTATAATTCCGACCCCTCTTTTTTTAGCAATAGGTAATAAAGACAATAAGCGGGTATCATGGATACAATAGAGGTTATGAGTTAGGGCTACATCAATAACACACGATTCTAAAACCTCCTTCCATAAATCAACAGGATACATACCAATACCTGTAGCTCCTATTCGACCTTCACTTTTTAAAACATTCAGCGTTTGAATTCCCTCATTTAATGCCCAGTCAGTATGTTGCCGATTATTATATTCAATATCGTGAAGAAGAACCAGATCAAAATAATCTACCCCAATCCTTTTTGAACTCTCATCTAATGAACGACGGATACCCTCCTCACTGTAATTAAAGGTATCTGATCCATAGGCATTTGAGTTTGTGTTTTTTCCAACCTTAGTTGAAATAAAATAGGTATTTCTTGGTACCTCTTTTAAAGCTTTTCCAAGTATAGTTTCAGCGAGAGTTCCACCGTAAGCAGGAGCAACGTCTATATAGTTTATCCCTAAACTTAAGGCAACATGAACGGCTTCAATTGCCTTTTTTTCATCTATTTCATGAAAAACACCTCCCAGAGAAGAAGCACCAAAACTTAATGTAGAAACGGATAAGCCTGTATTACCTAATAAATTATATCTCATAATATTACCTGAACTTTCATTGAATATTCTTTTTCAAGGGCCCGTTGCATTGCCTGAGGTAAATTTTCAAATGCATAAGTGTCTGTAATAATTCCATCCAGATTGATAATTCCGGCAGCCACCATATTTATAGCATCTTCAAATACATTTGCAAACCGAAAAGAGCCTAATAATTTCAACTCTTTATTCATTATCAGATTCCCGGAAACTGGGAAATTTTCTGGCAAAGTTCCTATCAAAACGATTGAAGCTCCTCGTTTTGTGACATGAAGGGCATTCTCAACTGCTGACGGAGAACCAGAGGCTTCAAAAACAAGGTCAAAAGTTCCAATTTGCCTCCAGGCATCTTCATCTAACGGATTAACTACCCTATTAGCTCCACTACGCAAAGAAAAATCACGGGCATACCTGCTTACATCACTCACTGTAATTTCAAGTGCACCGAAGGAACGGGCAACCCTTAAAATCAATTGACCAATTGGACCACCACCCGTAATAAGAATAGATTTACCGATGAGACTATCAACTTGTTTTACGGCATGCATCGCAACGCTCAAAGGTTCGAGTAAGGAAGCCTGCGACATATTTATTCCAGGTGGAAGAACATAACAGTTTTTAGCTGGAGCCAGAACAAATTGCCCAAAACCTCCATCAATATGTGGGTCACAGCTGGCAGAACCAAAATATTTCATTGATTTACATAAATTATATTTTCCATTCCTGCAGAAATTACATTGGCTACAAGGCATGGAAGGATCAACTGCCACTTCATCTCCCATTTTAAGACCTTCAACACCAGAGCCAATTTTGTAAATCACCCCTGAAAACTCATGCCCAAGAGCGAATGGCTGTTTGGGGATAAAACTTCCACAAAATCCATGTTTAAAATAATGAACATCTGATCCGCATATCCCTGTATATGCTGATTTTACAATTACCTGACCGTATCCTGGTTCTGGGATAGGTTTCTCTGCTAGTTTTATATCCTTTGGACCATAAAGTAAAAATGTTTTCACCTTTAATTATTTAATTCATTAAGAAAATGTTGTGTTCCCACTTTTTTCTAAAATTCGTAAGGAATAAACCTGTGCACGTTCAATACCGTGGGTTGCGAAACATAAAAGTTTAATTGTAAGGACATTTTTAATATTGGTTTCATGCAAACAATTACGCTTATAATTATTTTTCACATGTATAATTTCATTTTCAGTACCATCGGCCATACAAGCTAAAATTTTATATTCCTTCACAATCGTTGGAATTGCATGGACTGAATACCCTTGCCAGCTTTGACTAAAATGAAATTGAAGGGAGGAATCGAAAATGATTTGAATACGCTCAATTTCGCGGGGCTTTTCCCAGGTTAAACTGATCCATTCAGAATCTTTGAAGGAAGTTTTTTCTGACACCCAAAGGTTAGGCATATTAGTAGGCCGACTATGTGGGTTCAAAATCATTTTAGATTCATAAACCATCTGCAAAGGATGAACTACACAATCAAATGAAAAATTAAGAAAAGTACTAATATTTTTATTTTCATAAGCAAACCGATTCCAGGAGGGTGCAGCAACCATAGCCCCATCGGCATCAGCTGCTTTTTGTTGTCCAATCTGCAAAGAACGCAAAGTCCATTTTGAAAATTGATTGGGACGAATAGGGTCAAAAGGTCTTGGGTAATATCTAAGCAGGCCTGGAGGCGACTCCACTATATAAAGATTAATATCTGGGTTTGCATGGAAGATAAGAAAATGCCAGCCTTTATTTATAATTTCACATAAAACGGGCAAATCTATCCGTTGATTCTTGCCTTTTTTAACTTCGACTTTTGATCTAAAAAGTTCCTTTTCCGGAAAGGTAGAAGCATTTGCCGGCCCTTGAAAAAAGGCATAAGATAAAACAGTATTATCTTCTGCATCCAGTCTAACTTTGATATATTCAATATAATTTGACACTATAGTTAACAACTGCATTCTATCTTCCGTTAGCGGTTCCGTACCCCAGGTTTCTCCTAAATTTTCACCCCTAAATTCAGAGGAGGCATTAACCGTTGCCATTGCAGAAATATCATTTGAAAGGGTTGTATTATACCCATGAATATGATGGTCAGCTTTGAACAAATCTTGCTGGATTGCTTTCATTTTTTCTGCCTCCAAAAGATCTTTTATTAGGCATTTGTATTTTATTGCATTAAAAGCAGCCATACCTACTGCCTCCCCAAGTTGTGCGCAGGTAAGCATTACCCGGGTACTTGACAAAGCATAATGAGAGGCACTTATATTTCTTCCTGCAAAAAATAAATTAACGATATTTTTTGAATACAGTGACCTAAGTGGAATATTATGAGGACCTCGGAGGTAATGATGAGTGCTGGGATTTATTTTATCGTGGAAACCACCTGCAGGATGATGGTCAAAACCCCAACCACCATAAGCGACTGCATCCTCGAAATGAAATTGTTCACTGATATCTCCCATTGTAAGAACATGATCTCCTAAAAATCGGCGTGACTCTCTTTTACCAGGCACTGCACCCAGCCAATCAAGTTCATAGGTAATTAGTTTTTCCGCTAGTGGAGATCGATTTTTTAAATAATCCCAAACCGCAATAGTGATTTTTTGAACCTCGTCTTTAATTAGGATGGTATCGTGAACAGTATCAAGTTCTCCACCCCATTCCAGCCACCAAAAACCACCCGTATCAGGAAAAAAATGTTCATTTACTGGTCTGTAAGGTCCAAAATCCGCTTCATTAAGTTCGAAATCTATCCATTTCGGTTTTTTAAAAGGGATTGGTCTGCCTGTATCTCTGGCTTTTAATTGTAAACTCATACCCATTGTTTCCATTTTGCTTTCTTCCGGGCAAAATGGTTCATTATATTCACTGGCAGCTTCTATTCCATACTTAAAAAATGCACCCGCCCCTGATCCGACAATACCATCTCCGGAACAATCGGCAAAAAAAGGCGCTTTAAAGATATGCCAGGTTTCCGCCATGGCACAATATGCTTTTACAGAAACCACTTTAAGGTTATGACATTCTGGATTATACCTGTCGTATTTGACTGTTTTCACCTCACTGACAGCACAATTCAAAAATAAATCTAAATTGGGTTCATTTCGAACAATACTCTCTAATTCGAGATTCCAACCCTCTGGACTCCATGTAGGGTTGTTGTAAAGATTATTTAAGAACAACTCCTCAATCAAACCAGTTTCTCTTGAATAAGCAAAATTGCACTGCGTTGCTCCTACGGGAGGAACCCGTATTTCCTTACTGGAATTTCCTCCTAAAACAGGCCTGTCCTGAACAAGAGCAGTCCTGATTCCATTTCTTGCAGCAGTAACAGCAGCACAAATACCAGCCAGACCCCCACCTACTACTACAAAATTGTAATGATGTTGAATATTCTTCATTTTATAATTTGTACAAAGTTGGAATAAATTGCTAATGGCAAGGCTGAATATCACCTATCCTTCGAATTAGCAGGTGAACCGATAAAAAAGCCATTATATAAGCAGATCCAATAAAAATAAAAATGGGTATATAAGAATTATTGGCAACCGTAATGCCGATTAATTTTTGGGATAAAACGCTCATTAATCCCCCTAATGTTCCCCCAATTCCAGTCACCGTTGCCTGTACATTTTTTGAGTAAACCTCCGTTGGCAAGGTTATATTAGACCAGAGCCCATGTGATAACATGATAGTGGAAATTAATACAATAGCCAACATTGCATTCGTTTTAAAAGTGAGTGCGAAGCAAAATACAGGTATCGCCAAAGAAGAAATGAACATAATTGTTTTTCTGGCTCTGTTCAAACTCCAGTTATTTTTTTCTATCAAAAGTTTGGGTAACAATCCTCCAAGAACGGTTCCTAACCCCATTGCAACATAAGGTAACCAGGCGGAAATTCCAATTTCTGCCAAAGAAAGTCCCTGAACATCCTGTAAATATTTAGGTATCCAAAAAATAAAAAAATAGACCACCGGATCGATAAATATTCTGGCAGAAAAGCAACCCCAGCTTTCTTTTTTAGATAAAATAGTTTTTATGCTGACCACTTTAGATCCCTCTTGCCCTAAAACGGAAGGAGGTTCATTCTTCATAATCATTGCTCTTTCCTCGTCAGATATCCATTTACTTTTATCAGGCAATTGATAATAAATTAACCAAAAAATAAGCCAGAAGAATCCGAGAATCCCAGTAATTATAAAAGCCATCCGCCAACCCCATAAAATAGCCACAAAAGATACTAATGGGACTGAAATTGCCGCTCCAATGGAGGATCCGGCACTAAATATTCCAACAGCTAATGCTCTTTCTTTTAATGGAAACCATTCGCTAATTGACTTAATCCCTGCAGGAAAATTTCCTGATTCAGTTACTCCAAGGAAAAATCGAGCCACTGAAAATTGGGTTACTGAGTTAGCAAAAGCATGCAATAAACTCACCAGAGACCAGGTTCCTACAGAATAAGCTAATCCTATTTTTGTACCAATATGATCAATTATTCTGCCACTTATGGCGTACATAATGGTATAGCTGAATACAAATAATGCCGTAATATTCGCATAATCTATGTCGGACCAATTTAACTCTTTCTCAATGGTAGGTGCCAAAATAGCCAGCGTACTTCTGTCTATATAATTTAAAGCAGAAGCAAAACAGAGTAAACCTGCAATTTTCCATCTGAAGGCTATTTTAGTTATTGATACCATATCTTTTTAGCAATTAAGCATTTGTTTGAATTAAAATTCTCCTTCAACCCTAATTATGTTTAATCAATCCTACTGCATCAGCGATTATAAAACCATCAGCATTTTCATTTGAAATACTAATGGAAGCAGGTTTAGATTTTTCAAAATAAAATTCACCAACCCTCATGGAGAAACCCAAAGGATCTCCAATTCTAAAATTCCATTCTAATTTTTCAACCCCTTTTGCATGACGTACAACTATTTTTGCATTAGTAGCACTTTTTGCGTCTGGGAAATACATTAAACAAAGTTTATACAAGCCAGATTCCGGGACTGGTAAATCATAAACCACCTCGGCAGAGGCGTCTGGAGCAGCCTGAAAGCAATTATATTTAAATAAGTTCCTTAGACCTTGAATTTTTTTAACTTCCCAATGACCGGTAAAATGAAGTGATTTACTATCGGAAGAGGTAATTACACCCCCAATATTTACTAATTGTTCTGGATAGATACAATGTGTAGCTGAACCTGATGGACCTATTTCATTTGGGAGAAAAGGTTCTATCCTCGTTTTGGAAGAAAGATTGTTATCTATATGAAGGTTCCAGTTCCCCATGATAGGTTTAATCTCTTTATCCCCAGAATTATAGATTACATTATTTTTAACTGTTGTGTTGCTCGTAGCCCAATCCAGAAAAACACCATTTGCAAGAGTTCTTCTGGGTAATCCTGTAGGTAGTTGCTCATAACCCCAAATGTCATATAGATAATTATTGACAATATAATTTGGCGCACTTAACCGGTTCATAGTTGCAAAATGTATAGCCGCACCATCAATCGTTTTTTGCATACAGTCATTAATTTCATTAAATTCTACCACATTTCCTCCTTGATTTCTAAAAGCGAATATTCCATTCCTGGAAAGGTCTTTAAAATGATTATGCGCTATATAATTTCCTGGTTCCATTGCCATAGAAGCTGGCCGGGAATCGATATGCACGCCGCCACCATAGTAACGAATCTGACCACAGTGTTCCACGATATTTCCAGTAATGCGATTAAGTACAGGAAATACTTTTGAAGCATTTTCTCCTTGGCTGTAAATTTTTGTATCATCCATATAGGATAATCTTGCACCAGTAAGAAGAACGCCACCACCTCCTGCATTTTTTACAGAATTATGATCAAAAACATTGTTTTTACTGTCCAGATGGAACCAAAGGGCATAGCCTCCAATATTATTAAAATGACAATCTGATATTTGACAATTTTGGCTATTTTCCAGAACAACTGCTGCATCGGTATGAACCCTCGGTTCTATTTGTCCTAAAGTGTAGGTTGTATGACAAAAATCAAATCCTTGGAAATAAATATGGCTAACATGAGATTTTTTTTCAATATCTCCTTTTAAATAAAATATTCTATTTAGGTAAGGAGCGATAATCTCAGATTTATTAGGGTTTTCACCTTTAAGTGGTTTATAGTATAGCTTTCCTTCCCGATGATCCAAAAACCATTCTCCGGGCATGTCCAATTCTTCTTTTACTCCCTCTATCCAAAACCAACTATCCTTATTTATTTCACCATGAAGTTCTCTCGGACCCAAATCTAGGTGGTTATTTATTAAATCAATTCCTATAAGATCATTCCATTGATTAAAAAATCTCCATCTGGGTACAATATTTATCTGTGCATCTTCTGCTTCGCCCCAGCTTTTGTTTACTTTTTCAACAGAAACTTTTTGAGGATTGGAAAGGGTTGAAGAGGCGTATAAATATGGATTTGATTCATTTTTATTAGGATAACGAGCACGGATTGCCCTATTTCCGTTTACGAAAAGCTCTCTAAAATTCCATGGATTGGATGGTATTTTAGCATATTTT
>BJGN01000077.1:6981-13655 GCA_014190515.1 Bacteroidota bacterium | reverse complement strand
GACAATGACACTTATCCTCTTTGGTATTCCCAGGAAGTAGAGGGAATTAGAAGAGATGTTCGTGTAGTCAATCTAAGTTTAATTGCCGTTGACTGGTATATTGAAGGCTTGAGAAGAAAAATAAACGACTCTCCTCCTATTAAATTAACACTAACAGCCGACGATTATCGGGGAAATAAACGAAATCAGATCATGTATCCTGAAGGGCTTACGTCAAATCCTATGACCTTGAAAGATGTATTGAATTTTATGTCTCAGGAAAATGGATTGACCACTCAGGACGGAAATAAGACGGAAACTTATGTTCCAACCAGAGACGCTTTTATACCTGTCAACAGGAAAGATGCTATTAAGTATGGTGCCGTTTCTGAAAATGATACAAATTATGTCGATGTTATTCCCTTGCAGTTGTTAGGAAGTGACAATTATATTACGAAGGACGATTTAGCCATGTTGGATGTAATTGGCTCTAATATCTGGGAAAGACCTATCTATTTTGCTGTAACTAACAGACCCGACAAACTTTTTGGGCTACAGGATTACCTGCGTTTAGAGGGCCTTGGTCTTCGTTTGGTACCAACTGGGCTACAGGATTACCTGCGTTTAGAGGGCCTTGGTCTTCGTTTGGTACCAACAAAATATCCAACGGATCCAAATTATGGTATTATTGGTAGCGGTAAAGTAGATGTCGAAAAAATCTATGAAAATGTTACTAAGAAATTTAGATGGGGTAATTTTGATAAAGAACCTACTTTCGTTAACAAAAGTTATGAGCCCAGCGTTCAGAGCTTACAATTGGTTATATTAAGAGGTGCTTTAGGACTCCTTGAACAAGGTGACAAAAAACGTTCCTTAGAACTTGTAGATCTTTATTTCAGTAAATTTCCCGATTTCAATTTCCGGTATAACTATCGTACTCACTTTTTAATTGATGTGTATTTGAAAGCTGGTGAATACAAAAAGGCTAAACCAGTGATTGAGAAATTAGCGGAAAATATCCGTCAGGATCTTCTTTTCTATTCTGGTCTGGAACCGGATGTGTTAAATCTCAGTTATCAGGAAGATTATAATCTGGCACTAAGAACCGTGGATATTCTTTTACAAGATGCCTCTTCTAACAAGGATGAAGCCTTTTTAAAGAAACTGCAGAATACTTTCGCCCCTTTTCAGGTAAAACCAACGGACGGAAATAACCTTTCTCAACCATTACAACAATAAATGTATGACCGCAATTTCCCTTGGCTGTGACCATGCGGGATTTCCATTAAAATCAGTCATCCAATCCTTGCTCATTGAGCGGGGATTGGATGTTCTGGATTTTGGAACTCATTCTGAGGAGTCTGTCGATTATCCAGATTTTGTGCACCCCTCCGCAGAAGCTATTGAAAATGGAAAGGCTACCATGGGAATTCTCCTTTGTGGTAGCGGAAACGGAGTAGCTATGACAGCGAATAAACATAAAAACATAAGAGCCGCTCTTTGTTGGAATGCAGAAATAGCGACCTTGGCCCGTTCACACAATAATGCCAACATGCTGGCTTTACCCGTTCGATATATTACCGCCAATGAAGCAAAGGATATTGTTACTGCTTTTTTAGATACCACATTTGAGGGTGGACGACATGCTCTTAGAGTTAATAAAATCCCCTGTAAATACCCTGATTAAGGTATCATATTATAATTATTAGATTCAATAAGTCAGTTATAACTTATTGAATCTAAATATCTCTTCTTAGGAAATAATAGTAAATGGAGTAACATCAGCCACTTCATCAATCAGATATTCAGTATATAAGCCGGCTGGCGTATGAAAACCAGTCTTAAAATTGCCCTCCAATACCTTTTTTGCTATAAGCAAAGCCGTTAAAGAAGTGACGGTATATCCATTTGGCGTCGTATAATAAGCTTGAACCTTTTTACCCTCTGCATCACTAACTTCACCCCAAATATAGGTTCTTGAATTTTGCCTAGCTTCATCAGTAGGTCCGGCAGGTCCCTGCTTAACTTTTTTGCGGGCAAATTCCTTAATAAAATCAAGTTTTAACAACCAGCTAAAAGCATTCATCCAACCCAGCTTACTGTATCTTTTTCTTGAAACGGTTGTATATGTTTCAATATTTGGAATACCAGTAGTATAATAAGCGGTGGAGACATCACCCCAGGGAATGGTCATAAAAAACAGATTTTTCCCATTATGTTGAAGCTCCATAGATTTAAAACCGAGGGGAACGGAAACAATTTTACCATTTTCCCTCACTTTACTTCCCTCACCCATTCCTTCAACCATAGTTAGGGTTGTTCCTTTAGACATACCTCCACCGAGACCGGCAAATGCCAGTTTCAAGGAAGTAGCTGATGGTAGTTGATGTTTTAAAAACGAAGCAAGGCAATCTGTTGGAACTACATCGAAACCTACGCCAGGCATCAATAGAATACCTCTTTCTATAGCTCTTTGATTTAGACTGGCGCCAAGTTCAAAAACATTAATCTCCCCCGTAATATCCAGATAGTGTGTATTTGTTTTCAAACAAGCCTCCATCATCTGCCGGGCGGTAAATCTGAAAGGGCCTGCACAATGTATAACAACATTTATATTTTGTAGCGCTTTTTCTGTTTCAGCAGCATTATTAAGGTCAAATATCACGTAATCCAACCCCTTTTTGTCCGCCAGTTCCTTTATAGCTTCTTTAGATCGACCTCCAAGGACAGGTTTTAGCCCAAAGGTGTGAGCATCCTCAACCATAATCCTACCTGTGTAGCCATTTGCCCCGTATATTAAAAGTCCCATAATTTAACGATTTATATTTTTTTCAATAAATTTTCAAGAAGTTTGAAATAGGTATCCGGAAAAATTCTTACCAGCCAATCTACGGCTTTAGCATCTTTACCTATAAGAATTCTTGATTTATTCCTTTCAACGCCATCAATTATAATTTCCGCAGCTCTTTTAGCCGGCATGATAAGCGATTTCTTTTCTATTTTGTTCAATAAATTCCAGGTTTGTTTTTCATCCAAATGATCAGATAATTTAGATTTACGGATAATATTGGTTTTTATACCTCCCGGATGAACAGAACTTACTCCAATTCCTGAGTTCAAAAGTTCTACTTTTAACGCATCGGTAAAACCCTTTACGGCAAATTTGGAGGTACAATATGCTGAAGAACGGGGGGTAGCTGCATACCCTAACATACTTGAAATATTGATAATATGCCCATCTTTTCTTTGATAGATATGGGGTAAAAAAGCATGGGTCATTTTTATCACGCCCCAAAGATTAATATTTATCAACCATTCAAAATCGTCAAGAGGTGTTTCTACAAAATAGCCAGAAGCTAAATTTACCCCGGCGTTATTAAATAAAATGAGGGGAGAATCAGGAAATTCTCTAAGTACATTTTCCTTAAAGGCATGGATTGAATCCATTTTACTAACATCTAAATCATACGCATAAATATTTGAGCCAGCCAATTGCACCGTTTCCTGCAGTTCTTCGGGGACAATATCACCTATTACCACTTTCGCCCCTTTACCTACTAATTCAATGGCCAGTGCGCGTCCTATTCCCGAACCACCTCCTGTAATAACACATACACTATTTTTAATTGCTGTCATTTTAATAATTTTTTAACAAGATAAAAAAGAGGTGACTAATTTTTTAGTAAGTCCATCTTAGATTTCATAAAGGCCAACTTACTTTCCATACTTTTCGCCAAATTCACTTTTTGACCAATATCCTTTTTCAAATTAAACAACTGATCTTCCGGCGCATTTCCATTTTCTATTTGTACCGTTTCAACGATTGGGCTACCCTTGTAAGGCGGGATATAGACATAATCGTCATATTTGTAAGCTAATCTTCCCGTTGCTTCAATCATGAGATCCCTACGACCCTTTTTACTTTTTCCCAACAAGGCATTCAGTTGATTTTCTCCATCTCCTGCAGGTAGTGTAAGACCGAGCAAGTGAGCAAACGAGGCCGTAAAGTCGAGTTGACAAACCATGGCATTTGAAACGCCCGGTTTTATCACACCCTTCCAATAGGTAATGAAAGGCACGCGGGTTCCCGCTTCATAGAGGCTATATTTTCCACCTCTCAAATCGGCAAATGGGGTATGCTTTCCCACTTTTTCAACCGCGTCGTCATAGTAACCATCATTTAGAACAGGCCCGTTATCACTTGTAAAAACAATAAGGGTATTTTCTAACATCTTTAGTTCCTTCAATTTCTTAATTAATTCACCTACGCACCAGTCCGCTTCGAGAATCGCATCTCCCCTTGGTCCCATTCCAGAGGTGCCAACAAACCGGGGATGAGGAACACGTGGAACATGAGGTTGGTGAAGGGCAAAATATAAGAAAAATAGCTTATCCTGTGAAGATTGAATAAAATCGAGCCCTTTTTGAAGGAAAATATCGTTCATATCCTCGTCTATCCATAAGGCATTTTTGCCACCTTTCATGAACCCTATTCTTGGAATACCATTATGAACACTTTGATTATGCCCATGATGCCACTTCATTTTGGTCATTAACTGAGGGTGAGTAATGGCCGTTGGCTCATTGTCAAAATTTTGCTGATAACTAACAAATAATGGATCCTTTTCTTCTAAGCCCACTACCTTATTATTTTCAATATATACGGTTGGCACTCTGTCTGTGGTAGCGGCCATGATAAATGAATAATCAAAGCCCACATCAGAAGGAGCAAACAATATCTTTTTATTCCAGTCAATCATACCATTACCCAGACCTAAATGCCATTTCCCAACGACTGCTGTGGTATAATTTGCCCTTTTTAAAACCTTCGGTAAGGTCGTCAGTGAGGTATCGATAATCAGGGGAGCGTCACCAGGCAATATTTTAGCCTGACTATTTTTCCATGGATATAATCCTGTAAGCAAGGCATATCTACTGGGGGTACAAGTAGCCGAAGTAGCATAACCTTTATTAAAACGAACCCCATTATTAGCTAAAAAATCAATGTTTGGCGTATTGAGTGACCCTTTTTTATAAGCACTCACATCTCCGACACCCAAATCGTCCAGATTGATGATAATGATATTGGGCTTTTTTACCTGCCCGTTTATGGAACCAAAAAGAAATGAAAAGGCGGCGAGCGCAAGAAGAATTTTATACATGAAAATATTATTTCCCGAGAAGGGTATTATTCACTTTTATAAGCCTCAAAATGTTTGGCAATATTTGAGGTTTCGTGGTTCCCAGAATGAATAATCACTCGATAACGGAGCGTTAATTTATCCCCTTTACTATACACCGAACCCAGTTTTTCATCTTTAGGCCAATACATTGGGGTAGGTGAAAAAAAGCCATAATCGCGGGTAAACCAGGGAGCAGGGTAACCTGGATTTGACGGGTGTTGTAAAATGGCCATGCCCTCCATTTTATCTCCTCTTTTTCCCGAGCAATCTATCCAGGGTGAAGGGAGGCCAAAAGTACCCTTTTCAGATTGTGCCCCTTCAGCATTTACCATGATGCCACCATTTATTACGGCCAGATCAGGATCCATTCTTCCACTAAAAAGAGAATGATTTGTTTTTTCTATGACCACATTTTCCAACATTTCCATGGTAATGTCAAAATCTATTAGATACAGTTCATTTGATGGGGCAGAAATAGTAATTTTTCTAAAATCTTTAATAGGCGCATTAGCTCCGGGCCTTCTCCAGATACATTCATTTTCAATGACCACCTTATTATCTCCCGAGGGAACAAGATCAGCGCGCAAGGAGATAATTTGACCTCTTTCCAGTCCTTCTTGCCAAAAATTACCACCATTCACCCTATCGCAACCAAAAAAAAGAGAGCTGTGATGAGGGTAATTGGCGTTTCTCATAGACGTAACTCCGGACGAAGAAGGACCATTTACAGGAAAGAAAAACGGATATTTTTCTTCCTCTGAAAACAGATAGGAAGTAAATAAATTTTTATTTATGAGGATATCAATTTTTTCGTTGTGTTTAACGGCAGAAACTTTCAATTGACCATATACTGGCAGAAAAAAAGTCAACAGGCAAACAAATAAAAAAGAACTTTTATAATTCACAATAAGTTAGATTAAGTTTTTAATTGGTTTCCAAAGTAACGTTCTCTGCTGTATTTTGCGCTTTAAGAGCAAGTTCCGTTGCCAGAAAACAGTGATGCTGAGACATTGCCGTTTCCGTTCTATTCAGAATATCGTCCACTAATTGTCTTCCATAAGGTAAATCTTGATCTTTGCAGTCAAAGTATCTTGTTTCCTTATTATCAGTGAGAAAAAGATGATTTCCTCCGGAGCGACCCGCAGGATCTATATTTTTCCTTATTTCAATGAATCCATCGGTTCCGAGGATAGTTAATCTGCCATCGCCCCATGATTTCAGACCATCGGGAGTAAACCAATCAACTCTTATATAACCCATCCCTTTATTACCTCTCACCATCACATCACCGAAATCTTCAAATTGGGGATATTGAGAAAAATGCGTATTCCCGACTTGTGCAGCGATAATATCTGCTTTGGTTGAGCCTGTAAAAAAGAGAAATTGATCAAATTGGTGGGAGGCAATATCACAAATTATGCCTCCAAAATATTGTTTGTCAAAAAACCAGGGAGGTCTTGACTTTACGTTCATTCTATGAGGGCCCAGACCTATGGTTTGAATTACCTTACC
>BJGN01000077.1:0-6372 GCA_014190515.1 Bacteroidota bacterium | reverse complement strand
GTCGTACCATAAGGTTTGCGTTGTGAACGACTGAGCATAGCATTGGCCTCATCATCTTTTACAAATCTTTCTGCTTTCGGATCCCAATTTAACTTTCTGGGTAACTTCATTGCAATATGGCTTACTAAACAAACAGAACAAGTCCTGTGGCCAATTTCCACAGGAGAAATCGGTTCCTTTCTGCTCTGAATACAATCTAACCAATTACCATGGTGTTCATCGCTTTTATACAGGTGAATTTCATTTGCACCAATTGCGGAGGTCAGGATTTTTGGGTCACTGGCATCGAGTGCTTTACTACTTTTTGCAGCCGTTACCGGATCACTGGACGAAGCCACATAATTTCCTCTGGAAACGAAGATCCAGCCTTCTGTACCTTCATATCTAATACCGTTGGGATATCCGCCACTGGTTAACATAGTAATACCATTAGCATATTCTGCTTTCACCATAAAATCGCCGTGAACATTCCAAAGTCCCGATTTAGGGAACTCAGCTACGGCCTGAACGGATATTGGCCCCGTATATTCTGTATCCATGCCCCATGCAGCGGAGTCAAAGTGGTGTTGACCCCAACCGGTAATCATTCCAGCACCATACTGCTCCAATCGAAGCCAGCCCGGACGGTCATAGCCCTTTTGCGGATGAACACCAATTTCCGTGTAAGGCACTTCCGGGGTTGAACCAAGCCACATATCATAGTTAAAGCCGGCTGGAACAGGCATTGCTGGAGCGGGAGGGCCGGAAGGGTCACCTGGCAGGCCTATTTTTACTGTATGAAGTTTGCCAATCCGGCCATTTCGGACCAGCTCAGCGGCGATACGAAACTGAGGCGAAGATCTTTGTTGAGTACCAACTTGTAAAATAATCCCCTTCTTTTTAACAACATCACTTAATAAACGACCTTCAGCGATCGTTAAAGAAGTTGGCTTTTGAAGATAAACATCTTTTCCAGCCAATGCAGCTTCGAGCGCAGGTTGAGAATGCCAATGGTCAGGGGTACTGATGATGACTGCATCAATATCTTTGTTATTCAACATATCATGATAATCATCATACATTTTAACATCGACATAATTAGCATTCCCTGTTTTTTTCGTGTAGTAGGCTTCCACCAATTTTTTACCATCGAGGAGGCGATTTTTATCTAAATCACAAACTGCCACTAAACGGGCAATTTCGTGTTGCATCGTACCTGGGAGGTCATGATCGCGGGCAATACGACCACAACCAATCTGACCCACATTGATTTTATTACTTGGCGCATTTTTTCCAAAAACGCTGGAAGGAACAATAGTAGGTACCGCGATGGCACCTACTACACCAACAATAGATTTTCCTATAAAATCTCTTCTTTTCATTTAAAATTGGTTTTGCAATTTTTCGAATGCTTACAAGTTAAGAAAATTTTATTCTGGAATTTTATCTAATGCGGGTTTATTTTTTTCACTTCCTGCATAACCAATATTTTGATTCAGCTGATTAAGGCTATTTGCTAAAATAGCATTCCTTGGAATCGGCCAAAGGACGTGATATGGACTTATGGTATAGGCATCACCCCGAACATTTTTAATATTATTCTTATAAAAAACATTCTTATCCATTATTCTGTCGTAAAAGAAATTTGCAGCAGAAAAATTGTTAGTGGAATATGTTTTTCCGTTATAAGATTTTCCAGATTTGGCCATTTGATATGCAATTCTGGTAAGTTCTGTTTTACGAGGTTCTTCATAATACAATTCTCTCGCTCTTTCATCCAGAATGGTTCCAATATCAACATTTCCAGCATAAGGAGAACAACCTGCTCTGGTTCTAACCACATTTACATCGGCAGTAGCTGCGGCAATATTGCCTTTAAAGAAATGAGCTTCCGCCCTTAACAAATAAGTTTCTGCCAATCTGAAAATATACCAATCTGAGTTACCTCCTTGAAAAGGAATACGAATGGCGTCTTCAATATACAGCTTATAATGCGGCCAGCTGAACCAATTCCTTATGGTATCACCTCCAGAGATGAGCAGTTTACCTGTAGCATCTCTTAATTGCAAAGGTTTACCATAAAAAGGAGAGGTAGTTTTAATGGATGGATTATTATAAACCAATTGTTCCATATTCATCCAGTTTCCAGATTTGACATCATGTCTCAAATCCTTTTCATCATCCCAGATAGTCAAAGTACTGTAAGTTGTGCCTCTGCAACGACCGATTCCTCTTCCATATCTGGTTCCTAAGTCTATTTCAACTACGTTAGGATTCATACCCTGTTTGCCATCTGGAGTTAATATATTAGGACTTGAATAAAAAGGAACAGCCTGACGCATAGATGTTGTGCCGGTAGTTGTCGCACTGGTTAAACCAAATCTATCTGTTGAGGAGAATAATACTTCTGTATTATTTGGAAGAAATTTATTAACCGGTCTGTGAAGGTCCCAGATAACATTTCTTGCTGGGTTACCCGCATCGGCACCAAAGCGTGCGGTCATCAATTTAAAGGTACCTGAATTAATCACCAAATCAGCTGAAGCAATAGCCTCGTCATATAAGCCTAAAGCAAGGTTAACCTTAGTCAAAAGATGGCCGATAGCTCCTCTATTTACATCTCCCTTGTTTCCAACGAAAGGAACTACCTTAACTGCAAAATCTAAATCAGCTTTAATCTTTTGTAAAATCACCTCTCTTTTTACCGTTTGGAAATCGAGTTTTGGTTCAGCCAGTTCTTTAAAGGAGGTAGGAATATCACCAAACTGGTGAACTAACCTATAATAATGGTAAGCTCTGTAGAAATATGCCTTTCCTAATATTACATCTTTGGTGGCATCTTTCATACCCACTGCGGCAGGCAATCTGTCAATAATGGTATTTGCCAGGCGAATACCTAACCATCCTCTTTCCCAATACCACCCAATCCTGTTAAAATCCGGACTATTCAGATTTGCATCGGGGGTAATGAGGACGTTAAGATTAACTGCGGGACCGAATTTATCTGTTGTACCTTCCACAGCAACTTCTGAAAAAATACACTCAGTGATGATTGGAGATCCATCTCCGTAATATTCATCACGAATATTACTGGCACAAGAGGCTAAGGCAGAATTAAAACCAGACTCTGAGACCAACGTATTTTCCGGCGTAAAAAAAGAAAGGGGCTGTGGATCTAACCAACTTTCTTTACAACTTGTGTTGGCTAGCAGGACTATTGTCCCAATAATCAACAATTTATGTATAACTATATTTTTTTTCATAAAATACTTACTTGATGTTTTAAAATAAGCAATGTTAGAAGGTTACATTTAAACCCAACGTTGTTGTAGAAGGAGTAAGTCCTTTATTTTCCGGATCAAAATACTCCCATTGCGTAAATACTGCCGCATTCTGCTGGTTTATATATACCTTAAGTGCTGAAAATTTAAGTTTTCGTAGCACTGATTCTGGTAAACTATAAGCAAGGCTTATATTGTTCAATCTAACAAAAGACGATTTCCTCCATACACTATACGCAACAGAACCTCCGGCAGCAGACATCATTTTTGCATAATCATTGATAGGGTTAGTTGGTGTCCAGTAAGGTCTCTTATAAAATTGCGATCTGTCATAGAATAGATCTACGTTTTTAGCTTCATTAAATTGGGTATATTGACCTAACCTTGCATATAAGGCAAAAGAAAAATCTAAATTCTTTAAGATTCTGAATTCATTTCTCAAATTAAAAGAAAGCAATGGATTTTGATGTCCGAGAAATTGTCTGTCGTCCAGGGTATATTTACCGTCGCCGTTTAGATCTTCCAATTTAAAGTCCCCAGGGGTGAAACCATAAGATTTAGCCAAATCCCTTTCTTCCAGTTGCCAAACACCTAATACTTTATAATCCCAAATTTGATTGATTGGCTTACCAATGAACCAACCATTAGCCTGGTCATCCTGATCTACCAAAGTTGTATTTCCATTTGCATCAGTCACTGGCACTGGTCCGTATAATTTCAATATTTTATTATCGTTTGTCCATGCGGATAAGGAAGTACGCCAGTAAAAATTATTTGTTTTATAATTCTCTGTATTTAAGGTTAACTCCACTCCATTATTAGCTACCTGCCCTAAATTGGCAATAACACTTGAGAAGCCAGTAATATTGGGCAATGACCTGTTCATAAGTAAATCGGTCGTTGTCCTTTCATAATAGTCAAGAGAACCAGTTATTTTGCTTCCCTTAATGCCAAAATCGAATCCAACATTTATTGAGTTATTTCTTTCCCATTTAAGATTTGGATTACTCATATTGGCCGTTCTAATAGCCCCTACGTTAATTGTTGCACCAGTTGGTGTGGTATAGGAATAAACACTTGAATTTAACCTGGATAAGGCAGCATATCGACCAATTTCCCTGTTTCCATTCTCACCGTAAGAGAGTCTAAGTTTACCATAATCAATAAAGTTAGAAAGTCCGGACATGAATTTTTCCTCTGATATAACCCATCCCAGGGCTACAGAAGGAAAAGACGCCCTGGGATTTCCCTGACCAAACGCTGAAAATCCGTCTCTTCTTAAAGTTGCTGTTAGATAATATTTGGAATCATAATTATAATTTAATCTTCCCATTAAAGCATCACCTGTTTGATATTGATCGTTACTGGTTATGCTCGGAAATAAAGTAGCCGCTGCAATGTTATGATATCCCAGATTATCACTTGGGGAATAATTTTCAGCATTTATTTGAGAATTCCAAATTTGATATTTCTCCGCATTAGCAAGGAAAGTGACATCAATATTATGCTTTCCAATCGTTTTATTCCATTTCAATAGATTATCCAACTGCCACTGGAAAGTGGTTTCGTTTTCCCGGTAGCTAATACCATTTCTATTGGTTAGTCCCGGTCTTGATGAAGAAATATGATTAAAATAATTATAAAATTCATATCGTGGAGTGTAGTTAATCTGGTAGGAAAAACCTAATCCTAAATCACCTTTCACAAAGATAGAGCTGAACATATTAGTAAACTTCCTCAATCTATCTGTAAATGCCTGATCAATATATGGATTTGAATTATTACCCACGTCATCATTTGTACTTTGGCGATAGGTAACCCCGTCTTCTAAAAAGACCTGACCAAATGGCGTCGTACGAATCATATTTCCTAAGTCAATGGGAATAGTACTTTCATCTCTATCTGCAAATTGCAGATTCATTCCAAAGGTCAAATAACTGGCCACCTTGGTTTCAAGATTCATCCTTGCTCTGAAGGTACTGAAATAATCTCCTTTGGTTAAGCCCTGATTATTTAAATATCCAATGGACATGTAGTATTTAGTATTTTCTGTGCTACCTGAAATACTGGCGGTATGGTCTTGTTGAAGGGAATTGAAATTATAGAGTTCCTTTTCCCAATCTGTTGATCTGCCTGCTTTGTAATTTGCAATTTCCACGGGAAATAATCGCAGCCTGTTTAACCAAATATCTGTCGGATCCCCCGAACCGCCACCTAAAGCAATCCATTGTTGTAAACTGATGTTTGAAGGTAATTTTGTTGGATTGGTAAATTGAAATTCTCTGGCTGGATCATGACCTACCATACTCCATAAAACATCGCTCCTCCAGTCAATAAATTCGTCAGGAGTCAATAAAGGCAAGCTTTTTCCAATATTATTTTTACCAAAATTTACATTAAAGTTTATCTGAGGTTTTCCCGCTTTACCTTTTTTAGTAGTCAAAATTATTACCCCATTGGCAGATCTGGCACCAAATACTGCGGCAGAACTTGCATCTTTTAAAATATCTACAGAAGCAATATCATTTGGATTAATATCACTTAGCTGTCCTGGATAAATAACACCATCTACCACAATCAGCGGTGAATTTGACGCATTTAACGATGCCCTACCACGCACTAAGAAATCACCTCCTCCCTTTGCAGAAGAATTTAAACTTACATCAAGTCCAGCTGCATTTCCTCTGAGCATATCTTGAATGGTACGAGGATTTTCATTTTCTAACTGAGTCGTTTTAATGGATGATACAGCGCCGGTAAGGTCACTTTTTTTTACTTCTCCATAGCCGATAACCACTACCTCGCTGAGTAATTCTGAATCTTCCTCCAAAATTACTTTTACAAAATTTCTTCCTCCAATCTCAATTTGTTGAATTTTGTATCCAATGTAAGAGATAACTAAAGTTCCGTTTAAATCAGGCACTGATATGGTAAATTTTCCATTTTCATCTGTAGCCGCACCAATATCGGTACCTTTAAGCTGAACGGTAGCTCCAATGACAGGTTCCCCTGATCCATCGGTAACCTCTCCGTTAAGAGTTACAGCTGCTATTTCATTTATAAAATTAGCAGCTGACAATGGAAGGGTAGAAAAAGTCATCAACCATAACCC
>BJGN01000076.1 GCA_014190515.1 Bacteroidota bacterium | reverse complement strand
GTGATTATCTTTCCGATATAGACGACGCTATCGAAAACTTACGTCAACAAACCATTGATTCTGAAGAGCTTTCCGATAAAGAAAATCTTTTCCTGGAAATTGATACTTTAAAAAAACAGCGGGATCAGGAACTGGAAGTTATTTTAAATGAGATTCTTCCCGAGGCTTTTGCTGTTGTTAAGGAAACGGCCATTCGTTTTAAGAATAATTCAACTCTTTCTGTTACTGCAACAGAACATGATAAAAATCTGGCCGTACAGACCGGAAAATCGTATGTTTCCATTACAGGAAATCAAGCAATCTGGAAAAACCAGTGGACCGCCGCAGGTGGTGCCATTACCTGGGATATGGTCCATTACGATGTTCAGCTTATCGGTGGTATGGTTCTCCATGAGGGTAAAATTGCTGAAATGGGAACGGGTGAAGGTAAAACTCTTGTGGCTACTTTACCCGCTTATTTAAATGGATTAAGTGGCCTGGGGGTACATGTTATTACCGTAAATGACTATTTAGCACGCCGTGATGCCGAATGGATCGGCCCAATCATGGAATTTCTCCTTTTAACTATCGATTGTATCGATAAATATACCCCTCACTCCGAACAGCGTATTCAAGCCTACAGCTGCGATATAACTTACGGAACAAATAACGAATTTGGTTTCGATTACCTTCGCGATAACATGGTCCGTACTACTGAAGAAAAAGTTCAGGGTAAACACCATTTCAGTATGGTTGATGAGGTCGATTCCGTTCTTATCGATGATGCGCGAACGCCGCTTATTATTTCAGGTCCCGTTGGTCCAGCTGCCGAAGATCAGGAATATTTTGAGCTTCGTCCAGGTGTTGAAAAACTGATAAATGAACAGAAAAAATTAGCTAACGAATATCTGATTGAGGCAAAAAAATTATTTGCCGCCGGAACCATTGGGGTAGAGGAAGGAACTGCAGGTATGGCTCTGCTTCGGGCTTATCGTTCTCTCCCAAGAGCAAGACCTTTGATTAAGTTCCTCAGTGAGGAAGGGGTTCGTGTTTTATTACAAAAAACAGAGAATCATTACATGCAGGAGCAATCCAAAAATATGCATTTGGTCGATGCGCCACTCCTTTTTATTATAGATGAAAAAAATAGACAAACAGAACTTACCGAAAAGGGCGTAGAATATTTGTCCACAAACTCCAATGATCCCAGTTTCTTCATGCTTCCGGATATCGTTTCTGAAATGGTGGAAATTGAAAATCGAAAAGACTTTTCTAAAGAAGAAAGTGAAAACGCAAAAACTAAGCTAGCTCAGGATTATGCCGTTAAAGCGCGCAGAGTACATACCATAAATCAGCTTTTAAAAGCTTATACTCTTTTTGAAAAAGACGAGGAATATGTGGTAATGGAGGGTCAGGTTAAAATTGTCGATGAACAGACCGGACGTATGATGGAGGGTAGAAGATATTCTGACGGTCTTCACCAGGCGCTGGAAGCTAAGGAAAATGTGAAGATTGGAGAAATCACACAAACTTATGCTACCGTTACTCTTCAAAACTATTTCCGTATGTACCACAAATTAGCAGGTATGACGGGTACAGCTGAAACCGAAGCCAATGAGTTTTGGCAAATTTATAAGCTCGATGTCGTTGTTATTCCTACCAATAGACCTATTCAAAGAATTGATCACGAAGATTTTGTGTTCAAAACAAATAGGGAAAAATATAATGCGCTCATAGACCAGATTAGTTTATTAAGTAAAGCCGGTCAACCAATTCTCGTAGGTACCACTTCTGTTGATATATCTGAAAAGTTAAGCCGGATGCTACAGCTTAAAGGTCTCGACCATAATGTACTTAATGCAAAGCAGCATCAAAGAGAAGCAGAAATTGTTGCTGAAGCAGGTCGTCCGGGTAAAATTACCATTGCAACCAATATGGCCGGTCGTGGAACAGATATCAAGATAAACGATGAGGTTAAAAAAGCAGGAGGATTAGCTATTATAGGTACGGAAAGACACGAATCGAGGCGAGTTGACAGACAGCTTCGTGGACGTTCCGGCCGTCAGGGTGACCCGGGTTCCTCACAATTTTATGTTTCCCTGGAAGATAATCTGATGCGACTTTTTCAGTCCGATAGAATCGCTTCTCTTATGGACAAAATGGGCCACAAAGACGGAGAGGTTATTCAACATTCTATGGTTACTAAATCTATTGAAAGAGCACAGAAAAAAGTAGAAGAAAACAACTTCGGTATTCGTAAACGCCTTCTCGAATATGATGACGTTATGAATATTCAACGAGAAGCTATTTATAAGAAAAGAGATAATGCGCTCTTCGGCGATCGCCTTTCCGTGGATCTTTACAATATGTTTTTCTCTATCATTGAAAATATTGTTCATGACCATAAAGGCGGAGGTTCCATCGATACCTTTAGAAGGGACATGCTTAGTTTATTGGGGCAGGTTCCAGAGATTTCAGAACATGATTTTCAAAAGAAAAACTCAAACCATCTGAGTGAAGAAACCTTCCACCAGTTTCAAGCTTATTATCACAGAAAATCGGAGCACATTCAGGAGGTTCTCTTCGACCATATTAAAAATGTCTACGAAACTCAGGGGAACCGATTCAAAAGAATCATTGTTCCTTTTACTGACGGAAGGACCAATCCTTACATGATTACCGCTGAGATGGAGGAAGCCTATAACTCTAAAGGTAAAACCATCATGAGGGACATTGAAAAGGCAGTAACTCTCTCCATCATCGACGAAAAATGGAAAGAACATTTACGAGCGATGGATGAATTAAAAGAATCGGTTCAATCTGCTTCTTTTGAACAAAAGGACCCATTGGTTATCTATAAAATGGAAGCCTACAAGCTTTTTGAAAACCTGGTGATGGAAATAAATACGGATGTTTCTTCTTATCTGGCAAAAGGTACCCTTGTTTTTTCTGACGGTACGACGCTTGAACAAGCAAGAGAAATGAGAGCTATTTCTAATAAAACTAGAACAAATAAAGACAGAGAACAAGAAGATTTAGCCAGAAGAAAGGCTGCCATGGAGGCCAATCAGAGTAGCGTAAAAGTGGAAACCATACGCCGGCAGGAACCTAAAGTAGGTCGTAACGACGCCTGTCCCTGTGGAAGCGGTAAAAAATATAAAAATTGCCACGGACGGTAATATTTACCGCCCGCAAAAGGAAGAAACGTAATCAGCAAACTGATAAACTTCTTCAAAAGTATTATACATAGGAGTAGGCGCAACACGGATAACACCCGCTGCGCCTACTCCTTTTTCGGTCAGATTGTTTTCCCGCCAATCACAAACTACGCCTCGATCCGACAAGTATTGGAAAAGGGCTTTACCCTGATGGTCTGTAAATAAAGATAATTGTGCCCCTCTTGCAGACGATTCCCGAGGCGTAATGATCTCAAAAATCCGCTCCTTCGCGGGAATACTATCTAGTAAATAAGTTAAATAACTGGTTAACCTAACACTCTTATTTCTAAGCCTTTCCATGCCCGCTTGTTGAAATAAAGAGTGACTGGCTATAAGTGGAGCAAATGATAAAATAGGTGCATTACTCAGCTGCCATCCTTCTGCCGTTGGTGTCGCCTGAAATTTTTTCTGCATTAAAAAACGCGTAGCTGCGTTGTAACCGTACCATCCGGCTAATCGAGGAAAGGTAGGATCTGTCGCGTATTTTTCGTGAATATAAACTCCTCCAATAGCACCTGGCCCACTATTCAGATATTTATAAGTACACCAAGCCGCAAAATCTACCCCCCATTCATGAAGCTTCAAAGGCACATTTCCTACTGCATGAGCAAGGTCTAATCCCAAAAAGGCACCCGTTTCATGCGTTACTTTGGAAATTTCAGCCATATCAAGGCACTGACCTGTAAAATATTGAATGCCCCCAAACAAAACCAGTGCCGTTCTATCTCCATTTTTTCTAATAAGCTCCTTTATTTGATCTGTGGAAATAAGCGTTTCGCCTTCCACAGGTGAAACTTCTACGATACTTGTTTCAGGATCAAAACCATGCATTCGAACCTGACTTTCAACAACATATTGATCAGATGGAAAAGCACCGGCTTCCATGATAATAAGATGCCTGTCTTTCGTTGGTTTATAAAAACTGGCCATCAACAAATGTAGGTTAACGGTCAACGTATTCATGTGAATAATCTCCTCCTCTTTGGCTCCTACAATGTCCATAGCAGGGTGAACTACAGCCTTATGGTACTGCGTCCAAGGCCATTCTCCTTTAAAATGTCCCTCAACCCCTAAGTCCCGCCAACGGTTCATTTCATTTTCAACCAAACCAGCAACTTCTTTCGGCTGTAGGCCTAAAGAATTACCACAAAAGTAAATGGCATCCTTCCCCTCTTTTTTGGGAATATGATATTGATCCCTAAAATTTCTAAGCTCATCCTTCGAATCCATCTCCAGCGCAAATGCCTTATTCCCCTCAAACCTGATTTGATCTGTCATTTAAAAATTTATTTGCGTCAATAATTTACTTTAATATCCTTCATTTTGGTTGGCAGCCACACCTGCATAGGCGTTTGACCTCTGTTACACCAGGAAAAGTAAGGAATGGCAGTAATATTTTGTTTTGAAGTACTCACATTGAGTCCATCAGCTGATATTTTCACAGATGGCGCATTAAATTGCAAAGTCATAATTCCTCCCAGCATATTTTTATCAAAAGCAGCCTTAACAGGTTCATTGTCAGGCAATACAAAATGCCATGCTTTTCCCTCATTATCAGTCCCTTCAACACAATAAATGATTGGCCCTCTTTGCAACGCCACTCTATTATTCGCTGCTTTCACTTCTGGTCTTGCGGTTACTCTTTTCACCTCCATAGGCAGGTCAAAAGAAATTTTATCCCCCTTACGCCATTCTCTTTCAATAACAGCATAACCCAATTCTTCTTTATAAGGAACAGACACACCGTTTAGTAAAATGGTTATCTGCTGAGAATTCACCTCTTTAAACTGATATAAATCTCCAGGCACTGCCTGTCCTTTTAACCATCCTGGAAGGCGAATGCGCAAAGCGAAAGAACTATTTTTCGATGGATTCACCTCCAAAGCAACCTTTCCGTTCCAGGGATATTCCGTAACCTGACGAAGGTCAATTTTCGTTTGTTGAACCGTTAAAGAAGTGGAACTACCGATAAATAAATTCACATAAATATCTTTTTCTGAAACACCGTAAACATAATCACCCAGGGAGGCAACTAATCTGGCAATATTAGAGGGACAGCAAGCGGTACCGAACCATTCTTTTCTAAAATGCTGCCCATTTGATGCGAGCGGATTCCCATAAAAAAACCGATCTCCTTCAAAGGACAAGCCATCTAAAGCACTATTGTACAACACCTTTTCCAGCACATCAATATACTGTGCATTTCCACTTAACGCATTCATTCTCTGATTCCAGAAAACCATACCCACGGAGGCACAAGTTTCGCAATAGGCCTTTTCATTGGGTAGGTCATAGTCGATACTAAATCCTTCATTACTTCCCGACGAACCAATACCGCCGGTGACATACATATTTCTATGAACGACGTCTTCCCAAACTGTTTTCATTGCCTTAAAATATTCGCCATCACCAGTCATAGCGGCAACATCGGCGGCGCCGGTATATAAATACATGGCCCTAACGGCGTGACCTGTAATTTGAGTTTGTTGTTTAACTGGCAATACATCCTGGGCATAAGCGGTGTCCTTCCAATCGGTCCAGGTATAACCCACGGCATGTTTATGACCTCTTTCTGAGAGGAGCCAATCTGCCAGATCCAGATATTTCTTATTTCCTGTTGTTTTATATAACTTCACTAAAGCCAGTTCTAATTCCTGATGACCGGTCACCCAATGTCTTTTTCCAGGACCAAAAAGAGCATCGAAATGATCTGCAAACTTAATAGCCACATCTAACAATTTCCTTTTCCCTGTGGCATTAAAATAGGCGACGCCCGCTTCAATCAAATGTCCCCCATTATAATCTTCGTGCATACTCATGTCGCTCCATTTCTTGTCTGGTTCCTTCAATGTGTAAAAAGTATTGATATAACCATCGGGTTGCTGAGATGCCGCAATTTTATCGATCCAACCATCGGCTCTTTTTTCAATATCGGGATTAGCTTTTACTTTTAGGGAATAGGCGATCGCCTCGAGGGCTTTAAAAACATCAGAATCGTCATAAAAAATACCTTCAAAATCTCCTTTGCGCAAGCCCGCTGTGATTTCAAAATTTCTAATACGCGGCGTTTTAAATTCTGTTTGATCCATACAAACAGGAATAGTAACATCTGCTACTTTTTCCATTCGGGGCTTCCAGAATGCGTCTTCAATAGTGACCTTTGAAAAATTGATATTTTCCAACTTCCTGGTAACATTTTGACCAAAATGAGGAGTGTAAAAGACTATAAAGAGAAATAAACCAATGATTTTTCGCATAATGTATTATTTAATTCTTAAAGTTGCGAAAAAAAAGGAACAACCTGTAATTTTCGGGATTCATTTTCCATAGCCGTAAAAGATATCTTAATTGTATCCTCAGGTAAAAGCTCTGACATAAGCTCAGGCCATTCAATGAGGCAATAATCTCCACTTTCCAAATAGGACAAAATACCCATTTGTAAAGCCTCCTCCAATGATCCTAATCTATACAAATCAAAATGATAAATTTTACCCCTTCCTTCATTATTGACGTAGTCGTACTCATTCACGATAGAAAAACTTGGACTACTAACCCAGTCTTTACTACCAAGGACTTCACAAAACACGCGGGCGAAAGTTGTTTTACCTGCCCCCATTTCCCCTTGAAGAGCGAATATCTTATAATCTTTACATTCATTTAAAATTAAAGTAGCCGCCGATGATAATTCACTTAATTGATTTATTTCAATAGACAAAAACACTTCAGATTTATTCATACATAATTACATATAAGCGCTAAAAAATTCTTTCCCACAAAGCTAAAAAATAGCATCATTATGTGTTAATTAAAGCAAAAAGACTTCACTATTTTTCGTATATTTGCATTTATGGAAAACGAAATTAATCAAGCACATATAGAACAAAAGACGGACTATGGTGCAAGTAATATTCAAGCACTGGAAGGTCTTGAAGCGGTAAGGAAAAGGCCTGGAATGTATATCGGAAGTACCGATACTAAAGGTCTTCACCATCTTGTGTGGGAGGTTATTGATAATTCCATTGACGAGCATCTTGCTGGTCATTGTGACACCATCGATACCATAATCCACCTGGATAATTCCGTTTCTGTCAAAGATAATGGTAGAGGTATTCCTACGGGTATGCACCAAAAACTGGGAAAATCTGCTTTGGAGGTCGTCATGACCGTATTGCATGCCGGAGGTAAATTTGATAAGGACACTTACAAAGTTTCCGGAGGTTTGCACGGTGTAGGTGTATCTTGTGTTAACGCTCTTTCCGATTTATTGGTGGCAAAAGTGGAAAGAGAAGGGAAAATTTTTACCCAATCTTACAGCAAAGGAAAGCCTATTACCGAGGTTCAGATTATTGGTGACTCTGACCGAAGTGGAACAACCATTACGTTTAAGCCCGATGCTACGATATTTGAAACTACGGATATCAAAAGTGAGGTTTTAACAGGCAGAATGCGTGAGTTGAGTTTCTTAAATAAGGGATTGACGCTCACTCTTTACGATGAACGAACAGAAAAAACCGAAACTTTTCACTCGGAAGGAGGCTTGGTTGAATTCGTTAAGTATGCTGATAATAACAAGGTTTTATTAACCGAAAGACCTATTTACGTTTTAGGAACTAAAGATAATATTGAAGTGGAAGTAGCGCTTCAATATAATAATTCCTATCAGGAAAATATTTACTCCTACGTTAATAATATTCATACCCGCGAAGGTGGTTCCCATGTAAAAGGGTTCCGCTTAGCCCTATCCAGAGTATTAAAACAATACGGTGATGATGGCGGCTTTTTTAAAAAAATAAAAGATGAGATTTCCGGAGAAGATTTCAGAGAGGGTTTAACAGCTGTCATTTCTGTAAAAGTGCCCGAGCCTCAATTTAAAGGTCAGACTAAAGGCGAACTGGGTAACTCTGAAGTTACTTCCGTCGTTTCTCAATGTGTGGCAGATACTTTACGTGCCTATTTGGAAGAAAATCCAAGGGAAGCCCGTAAAATTATGGAAAAGGTCACCCTGGCCGCCGCAGCACGTCACGCCGCCCGACGAGCCAGAGAAATGGTTCAACGAAAAAATGTATTGACAGGGAGTGGTTTACCAGGAAAATTGTCAGACTGTGCTTCTAAAGATCCTCACGACTCTGAGTTGTTCCTCGTGGAAGGTGATTCTGCCGGTGGAACTGCTAAACAGGGTCGCGACAGACATACCCAGGCTATTCTTCCCCTTAGAGGTAAAATCCTCAATGTTGAAAAAGCCATGGAACACAGAATCTATGAAAATGAGGAGATCAAAAATATGTTTACCGCTATTGGCGTAAGTATTGAGGAAAATGATCAAGGTGAACGCGTTTTGAATATTACAAAACTAAGATATCACAAAGTAGTAATTATGACCGATGCCGATGTGGATGGAAGCCATATCACTACACTGATTCTTACTTTCTTCTTCCGCTATATGCGACCTCTTATCGAACAAGGCTATATTTATATCGCAACACCACCCCTCTATTTGGTGAAAAAAGGTAAAAACGAACGTTACTGCTGGAATGATGAGGAAAGAAAAGCAACCATTCTGGAATTTGGCGGAAGTTCGGAAAATGATAATTCTGTAAAAACACAGCGCTATAAAGGTTTAGGTGAAATGAACGCGGAGCAGCTTTGGGAAACTACCATGGATCCAACCAGAAGAATTCTGAGAAAGGTGACCATAGAAGATGTTATTGAAACCGATAGGGTATTTACTATGCTTATGGGTGATGAAGTTCCTCCAAGAAGAGCTTTTATTGAAAGTAATGCTAAATACGCACGTGTTGATGCTTAATATTACTCTTTTCCTGTTCGTTTTGTTGTAACTCTTGTACAGCAAAATTCAGGAATTTAGGTAATATAGTATTGTGTGTGCTTTTTATTTTGTCGTCGTCATATAAATGCTCGAGCATCTCAAAATATTTTTCTTCTCCATGGTGAGAAATGACTATTTCCTTTTTTTCATCCTGTTTCAGATAATGTGCCATTCCCACGGGATCTGCTTCAGGATGAAATTGAGTGCCTATCATTTCTTTTGAAAAGCGAATGCCCATGATAGCTCGTTCTAATGGAATGGTAGGCCGGAATTTTTCAAGACAAATTACACTGGCTCCAAACTCATGTAACTTACTTCGATTAGGTTGAACGACCTGATAGTCACGCGAATCAACCACATAAAAAGGTTCTTCGAGCCCTTCAAATAAAGGTTCTTCCAGCCCCATGCCAATTCTGTGCACAGGCATGACACCAAATGAGGTTGATTTTCTTTTGTTTACCTCCGCTAGTCCCCAGTGCTGGACCATAACCTGAAATGAATGGCAAATAAAAAATATATATTTCTTTCTTAACGCTATCTTATTGTGCTCCAGACAATTATCAACTAATTTTACATATTTATCTTCCCAGTGTTCACCCGTTAACTTTGGATCACCTGGTCCACCTGATGAAATAAAAATATCATATTCATTTGGGTTCGGAATTTCACCCTTCGCCCTGACATCAAAATAATCTACCTTTTTAACGCAGGAATTACTGGCAGTTAATTCTTCCAACAACTGCTTAATACATCGCATCCCTTCATTTGGGAATTGATTATATAAATCCAAAACAGCAATATGTATAGGATTTTTCATTTCATTTTCATTTAATTCGGGAGAATCCTTTGCTGGATAAAATCAACCCAAGCCAGGTACTCGTTCTCCAATGACTGCATGGGAAACAAAGCTTCCCCAGGTAAGGTTCATGGTATTTGGCTTGAAAGCCTCCGCCTTGCGGATAGCCAGATTTGCAGCAGCCTCAACCACCCATTCAAAATTTTCCTGTCCAACAGAGTTAATATCAGCGTCCGGTGCTGGATTACAAAAATCGATAGCGTAAGGAATTCCATCCCGCACTGCAAATTCTACTGTATTGAAATCATACCCAAGGGCAATATTTAACCTAAGAACATAATCTTCTATGGTGATTAATAATTTCTTCGCCTCCTCTCCCTTTGCCTGAATAGCAGCGTTGTAACGGGACTCATGAGGATTCAGCGGATTATAAGGCATAATCCTTACCTCACTTCCTCCAATAGCATAACACCTAAAATAATCGTCAAACTTTATCTCTTCCTGTAACATCATAACCAGTTGTCCCGTCTGATTATGTTTTTGCCACATATCCTCCAGACTATCCACCTGATAAACATTTTTCCAACCTCCACCGTCATGAGGTTTCATATAAGCTGGAAAACCAACCTCGTCAGACATTCCTTGCCAATCCAAAGGCATTTTTAAATTCCTAAACGATTGTGAGGTAGTATTATCCGGATTTTCTTTTGAGGGCAGTAACGCTGTTTCTGGTACGGGAACACCTAATGATTTAGCTAAACAATTATTGAAAAATTTTTCATCGGCACTCCACCAGAAAGGATTATTTATGACGGCAGTACCTTGTAATGCCGCATTTTTTAAGTAGGCTCTATAAAAAGGAACATCTTGTGAAATACGGTCAATGATTACAGAATATTCCGTCTCCCTTCCTTGCAATAATTTATCAATACGAACAGATTCTGCTACCGTTTTACCTAGTTTTTCATTCACCCGTGCTACAAAAGCCTCAGGAAATGAATTCTCCATGCCGTATAAAATACCGATTTTTTTCATAGCGTAACTTTATTTTCTCATTGAAAACACCCCTTACATTGAATTCAACATTCAAAAAATCAAATATTCCCACCTTTAAAAAATGAAATCCAATGATATTTAGAAAGGTAAATCTTCTGCTTCACCTGACGATAATCCCGAAGAGGTTGAAGTAGGGAAAGACGAAGGCGTATTATCAAAACTACCTGAGGCATTACCACTTGGTGCCGCCGAAGGAGCTGAACTATTACTTGATTTTTCAATACGCCAGGCGTTCAGATTGGTAAAATATTTATCCTGCCATTGTCTGCCTCTCAAATCGAAAGAAACCTTTATGATTTCTCCTTCCTGAAATTGATTTAATAGATCACATTTATCTTGAACAGATTGAAATTTTACGAACTGAGGATAAGTTTCCATTGTTTCTATTACAAATTCTCTTGTTCTGAAACTACTTGTTCCTTTAACTTCCATGTCATAAGTTTTGACAAGTTTTCCTTCAATTTCGAATCCGGCCATGATATTTTTTTTACAAATTTAGTTCAAATTTATTTATTTACACTAAAATATAGATTAGATACTGCAATTTAAAAAAAACAGCACCTTAATTCTGTAAAAAGAAAAGTACTTATTCGTTGTTTTATAAAACCTTATCAGTATCCGTTGTGAATACCCTGGTACTTATGGTGTAAGAACCTCCGTTTGGATCCTTATATTTCAAATCTACATAAAAAGCCTGAAATCCTTTTTTAACGAAAGGAACGGTATATTTGGCCGTAGTACCATTCAATTTTATACGCCTGGTCAGCCAAAGATTATTTCTGAAATCCCGATCTGCAGACGTTGTCCCCCAAATAGCGGCATCCTGAAGATTTTCAGTAGCACCATTTACTGTAATTTCAAACCCGTCCTTTCCTTTTACGACATCCCAGGTACAAACAGGATATTCCATATTTTGTAGCGTTAATCCAAAAAAGGCACTTAAAGCCTCAAAGGCCTGTTTTCCTCCTCCCAAATCGTGACCTACATTGGGAACATAATGTATTAATTTCTTGCCTGGTATCTGGTCGTAATAATGTTTAATCGCATCGACTGTCCAATATTCATCATTAGTACCGATAAAAATAATTTTTGGAATGGTATATTTTTCACGATATGAATATGGATCAATCATTGCAGTAATAGCCTTGCCTTCAGGTGTATCTGTACCCTGAGGAATACCCAATTTAACATAATCCTCAATCTGAATGCTATATTCCCCATAAGTTTCATATTGATAACTTAACGTTTTGGGCATATTCAACATATCGATAACAATAGGAGCAATAGCTTTAACCCTTTTATCATCAATAGCACTGGACAACCAGGTAGTCCAACCTCTTTTCGATGCACCTGAAATGGTGAAATTATTCACTTTGTGATTGAGTTGGCGAGTGGAAAATTCCTGGATGGCATCCATCGCTTTGACGGCCGATTTAACCATTGGAAACAAGAGAGGCCACGAATAATCCTTATCTTGTTTAAACTGGTGAAGCGTGTATGAAATTAATTCATCCTCCGTTTTTCCACCATAAAGAGGTTGATTAGGCACTTGTTTGAGTAAGGCAACCATCGCTTTATTTTTAGAAGCTACGGAAGCTAATATAGGCCACATATTATCATTAGTACTCCAGTTGGGTTGTTCGTCTTTCAAACTTCCGCCGGTAATAAATAGCAAAGCGCCATCAAATTGAATATTTGCCGGGACAATCACTGTTAATTGATGTCTCCAGGTTATATTCCGCCATTTTTGAGAAGTTAATAATAATTGGTAAGCTTTGGAGCTGCCAATAGAAACGGAATCCTTCAACTCCCACGCATAATTCATATCTCCATTGGAAATATAATTTTTCAGTGCATTTTCAGGCGTTAGATTCGTTTGGGCGATCCCTAAAACTGGAATTAATAGCAGTATAATTCCTTTAAAGAACAGGTTGAAATTCATAGGATGTAGGTTTTTGTTTTAGCGTTGAAAGTCAATTAGTTGTGTTTTTGTTATTTATAAGTTTGTCTTATTTTTGCTGAAAATTATAATCAAATGAGCCACCCAAATAAAGGAAGCGTCATCTTTAAAAAAAGCACAAAGAAGACACCACTGGTAATTTAAGATTATCATACAGACAAGATAATAAAACAAAACTAATAAGTATAAAAATGCTGCCTGCCATTCCAGAAATTTATTGGAATGCCAAAAAAGAAAGAATAAAGAGTGGGTTCAACAACTACCATGAACTCAATCAGATTATTGAAAAATCTAACCTGGATTTTTTAAACCAAAAAGAGCAAAAACCTGATGAAAAAAATAAGATTAAGTTTATTGAGTATAGTATAAGTATAATAGATAAACAATATGTTAAAATCTCAACCAAAAAAAAGTTTCTGTCCTCTTTGAGATTTTTTCAAAGATTTCTAAAAGAAACAATATAAATGGAAGATATTCCCATTTCTGAACTGAACCAAAACCTTTTTCAAAATTTCTATAATTATATTATACAGAATAAAATTAAGGCAAATTCAACAAGCCAATATATATCCACTCTTAAAATGCTACTGTTAAAAATAGAAAAAATTGAAGATTTAGATTTTTTAAGTTGATTATCAAAAAAGATTCCTTCCCCTAAAAAAGAAGAAAGAAAAAAAAAGAGTAATTACTATTGAAGATTTTAAAAAAATACTTTCCACCAAAATAGAGGATAGTACTTTAGAACAAACCAGTTTTTCCTGAATATTCCGGTCAAACTTTACCCCGGAATACTAAGTATACTAGTAAAAGGAATGGATAACTAACGTCAACCTTTAATTTGCTAATATTTCTAAACCCTTTTTGAAGCTCTGCATCGACACTATCCCGATAAGTGTGTAAATGGATTTTAGGGTTGGTTAAATAATTAAACGATTTTCAAACATAATTATAAATTGGTTAAGAATCAAT
>BJGN01000075.1 GCA_014190515.1 Bacteroidota bacterium | reverse complement strand
TCATGGAAATGAGGGTGGACAGACTTTAATTACCTTTCAAGACAATTCCAGCCCTGTTGGAAGAACTTTTGTGACCAAAGGTGCTTATACGCTGCTCATGAAAATGAAAAATATGGAGGAGGAATAATTCAAACGCCGGCAAACTAACATATTTTTAAAATATCCTGTGCGAACATCCGATATTAAAATTATTTTCCCGTTTTCAAAATGGACTTTTTCTGAAAGGATGAAGCTTAACATCTGTTTCTTCTTCTAACCATTTACTTTCTGATATAAGCGCCATTTCAGAAAAGTTCCATTTTTTTGAGTGAACGAACGTTAATATTCTTTGTGTTATTACCTAAAGTAACCAGCTCTATGTCTCTTTGTAATGGTCATCTATAAATGTTCAATAAGACCATCGTTAGGCAACGCTACTAATATCGAACGATTTAATTCGTTAGATTATGTCAGTAATAAATCATTTAGATTTCTGCGGTAACTGTAAAAGGGCTGAGCAGCCTTACCGATGCGAAACGCCATCTGGATTTTCTGTTCACCGGTAATTTTATTCAACTGATCGTATTTTTGGCGCAAGGTATTCATTTCTTCATATTCCTGTAGTACCTGGCTCATCGGGTGGATATAATATTGTGGAGTGAAGCAGCGAGTTGAAACCGGGCGTAATCCATGCCTGCTTGTATCCAATTGAGCTGGGTATTGGTATCTGTTATGAGGTGAACTACCGCTTTGGATGACTTCACTTTTTTTTCGTAACTGCTTAGGTATTGGTTAATAGCGGAAGAATTGTGCCAATCTTTTTCATTTAAACCTTTTAGTATCTTTTCGGCCAGCCATTTTTTGAAACCCGTAGTTCTGGCACCTGATAGATTGATTCCATCTCGCAGTTGTTCTATACGATAGTCGTTTTCCCGAAACCAAATGCGTGACTCATCATAGGTTTTATAGGTAGTGGACTCGATCACCATTCCTTCATATAGCCAGGAGAGGTGGTCGGCAACTGTCGAGTCATTAATGAGTTTAATTGTACTGTATTTAGCCTTTGTTTTTAAAAGAATCGATTTGAATTCATCTAACGAAAGGGTATAGTTTTGATAGGCAAGGCGGTTTGTTGTGCGGGTAAGGATGGCTTCGGCCAATGGATCGGTAATTGGCTCAGTTGAAATCAACGAAACATGGGCTACAGGAAACTTTCCGGTTTGATCCACCAGATATTCACCTTCCGGCAACAAATGAATTTGTGGAGTATAACCATATACTGAAATTCCGGCTTGCATAACACTTAGAAAACAACCACACCCAATGTGAATTTGCCGTGTTGTTGGATCAGTGGCAGGAAGCAATCGCGATTCATCAATATACAGGGTAAACGTTGTATCGGAATGAAGCTGGAATTTCCAGGCCTGCGTGTTATGTGGGTTCGGGGCATTCATGCCTAATGCGATGGCCTTTAGTGCTGGTGCTTTAAAATCATTTGGATTTGGCCTTCTGATAGTGTAAGGTGTTTTTGTACCGACGGAAGTATTACATTGTGCCAGCATGGCAGTTGTAATCAAAGTGCCTGTTTGAAAAATAAATGTTCTCCTTTTCATTTGCTTGGTTTAAAGTAGATTTACATGTCTTGTGGAAAATAAACTTCGTGGAATACGTCAATCATTTTATCGGGTCATAATGAGATACCCGATGCTAATGTTCATCACCCAGTGTGTATTGACCGCCCCGATATTAAGAGCTTGTAATGTTTCCGTTTCACCTGTGTATTTGTTGTTATATATAAATTGATTATTCGAAAGTGAGGAAGATACGTTTGGCCAGTACCGAATGCTGGGTGCAATCATAAAATTCTTCAAAAATCTGGGTGAGTTTTTGAATGGTATCCATCTACCATACAACCCAATACCAAGTGTAAAGGTATTGTAAGCGATGATTTGACTTGCAGGCGTATGTATTTCGCCATTATAATACATTTCGAAGCGATGCCATTTAGGTTCAACCCGGAGATTCAAAAACCGGGTAAATCGATAACCAATTCCTAAACCGGTTGAATAAGGAAGATGGGCTGCCAGATTTTGTTTCTGCACGTCTTCAGGCAGTAAAGTGTTGAATAATTCAAGTGAAACACCGTGAGAGTAATCAAACACAAATTTAGTTGTAAAGTAATTTATCTCAGCATTAAATCCATTGAGTAATAAAGGCTGATTGAGCCCAAAAAGTAAAGCAACATCATGCTTGTTATGCATATTATTCTGAGACGCTACGCTTGCTGCAAGAGCAAATGTTATAAAGATGGTCAAAACTATTTTCATTCGGGTACGATTTAATTTTTTGTATCAATTTGTTTCTGATACAAAAATCGGATATGGACCCTAAAATCGAGTTGATGTATGTTAAGAAATACCCTTTGAAAGTATAGACCTTAAACGGCTCAAACTTTCTGGCTTAATGCCAATCATGGAGGCAATATATTTCTGCGGTACTTTTTCGAGGAATCGGGGAAAGTGTTTCATAAAGTATAAGTAGCGTTCTTCTGCATCACTGGCGAGTTGCTGGTAAACCCGGTCTTCAAAGCCAATTACATTGAGCTCAATCATCCGCACCCAAAAGGTTCGCAGTATTTCTTGCTTCTGGTATAGTTTCCACCAAGTTTCTCTATCGATGACCCAGAGTTTACATGGAGTGATTGCCTGTAAATATTGATTGCTTGGTGTTGAACGAATAAAACTACCGAGTTGAGTGATAAATTCACCCTCCAGACTCATCCATCGTGTGATTTCTTCTTTTTTGTTGATGTAAAAATGACGAATCATGCCCGTTTCCAAGAAACCAATTCGGTTGCACAACTGTCCTTCACGCACAAAAAAGGCATCTTTCTCTACATCTAATAAGTTGAAGAACTGAAAAAATTCATTTGCCTGGACCTCGGTAATAGGCACAACCTGCTGTATTTGTTGGATAAATGAGATGGGTATTTGCTGCATATAATAATTTATGTGGTTTTAATTATCCTCCCATTTTCATTCACACCAGCTCTTTACTTTTGGACCATTGCTTCTGAAATAGGAACATGTAATTTTCCTACTTTATTGAATTTCAATGTTATTTACTATCCATAATTGATTAACGAATCTGGGGATTGTCCCTACATACGAAATAAAATTTAAAAATGGAAACCACTATATCTCTGATAGTTACATACTAAATCAAGGTACTATTACAATATCTTTCGTCAGTAAAGAAAGAGGAAATAGTAGTATAAGGGATATACTTTTATGTCCATCTTCTTCCAATTCCCTTAATTGCGCTGTCAACATTTTGTCTAAAATATGTGGAATATCTTTTCTCAATTCCCCATAACGCATCGTATTGTTCTTTAATCGCCAAAGAATTGGAGCCTTCCAAATTCCTCCAATTTGCTCCATACCTAATTGAACAGGATTGTAGTAAACCTTTCCTTTATAAATAAAATCAGGCATCTGAGTTTGATTTTATAGCTTTATACTTTCCTATAAGTATGTATCGTACTATTGGGTTATACTATTGCCAAATATATATATAGTTGTGAACTTTGTCAATAAAATAAATACACACGAAATGGAAAAAGTAGCATTAATTACGGGAGCCAATAAAGGTCTTGGATTTGAAACAGCATACCAATTGGGGATTAAGGGATATACTATTATTGTTACTGCCCGAACCCAACAAAAAAGCAATGAAACGGCAGAAAAGTTGATATCAAAAGGCATCAAGGCTTTGGGTATGCAATGAGATGTAGCGAGCAATATTGATGTTGATAATGTTTCAAAAATGTCCAGCTTCAATTTAAAGGAAGGGAACTTTTAAAAAATCAGAACATCTCAGTTTTATCTATTTCTGAAGCTGTTTCTACATCATAGGTTGTGCAAATCGCGATACCTCTTGCGGCGATATTTGATATTTTACCGTAAATAAATAATGTAACAGAAAAGATATAACAAAACGCTATCTATTTATCCGTGAAATCCTGTAATCCTTAAAATCCGTGATTCAGAGCGCCACGATGTAGTAAATATTCACGAATAAACATTACCTCCAAACCGAAGACGTTCTCTGTAATCTTCAAAATCCTGTAAATCCTGACTCAGAACTGAGTGTTAGGGCTAAATAGCACCTACAAATCCTATCGTAAAAATTTAAGTATCTATTTGCCATCACAAAGACCTATTAAGCTAATGTATAAATTAGCATAAAAAAGAAATCATTTTTTTAGGCAGCCTGGTATTCTATCTAAGCTTATTTTTTTAATCTGTAGCTTAAGGTTAGGTTAATTTGTCTTCTGACTTGTTGAAAATTGCCAACAGTATAAAAGTTGAAACCTTCTGTAATATATCTGTTTCTTCGGGCATTTAGAATATCCAATACATTGAAAATTAGCGTGCCACGATCTTTGAACAATCTTTTACTTACAGAAAAATCAATAAAATAGATGCTTTTTCTGATGCCCTGTGCGGTACGTTGCTTGCCCTCATAATTTCCCCTCAATTGAATATCCCACCCCCCTTTTGGTGAAAATCTTGAAGTATGTCTTGCCAGGAATGAGCTAGTTTGAGCGGTATAATCAGCTTGAATATTGCTTCCATCAATTTCTGCATGGAAAAAATTGAGGTTAAAATCCATTTTCCACCATGGTTTAGGCCTGTAATCTGCCGTAAACTCCAGTCCAAAAGATTGCTCACCTAAAAGATTAAAAGGTCGTGTGACAGAAAAGCCATCTTCATTAACGGATCGAAGGCGATCGATTTTATCTACTGTTTTTCTAAAATAGAAGGTAGAAAAAAAGGTGCCTTTATCATAGTACTTGATATGTCCCAATTCAAAGGCATCGGTAAATTCAGGATCTAAATCAGGATTGCCACTGAAGAAGTTTCGCTGGTCTGAAAAAGTGACGTAGGGGCTAAGGTCATTATAAACCGGTCGCCTGACCCTTCTTGAGTAACTTAACTGGAAGGCATTTTCCAGAGAAATGCTATAAGTGAGGTGAGCACTTGGAAAAAGATTGGCATAATTTCTGGGATTTACCTCTTTTGTTTCTAAAAGAGTCGTTTTAACATCCGTATATTCTGCTCTCAAACCTGCCTGATAGCTCCATTTTTTTGATTTATTTCCCAGAATAGAATAAGCAGCCAGGATATTTTCATTATAAAGGAAAATATTGTCAAGCCCGGGTAAGGGAAAAAACTGGCCATCGGCATTCTTTTCCTTCACGATATAATCATTTTCCATATTCCGAAAACTAGTTCGGAACCCTGCTTCTATTTTACCCTCTTTGGCAAATGGTTTAGTGTAGTCGAGTTGGATTAGATATTGTTTTTCGAATTCATCATTTAAGGAAGTCTGAACTAAGTCTTTTGATTTTATGGCTGAACCAGAGGGTAAATAGCTGCTCTGGGTGAATAATTGATCTGAGTTTTCCCAATAATCGAGATAAGTAAAAGAAGTATTCAGCTCATGGCCTTTTTGCGGAAAACTCTTTTTATAGCTTAGTATTACTTCAGAATTTGGTTCTTGCTCCGTTTCATCCTGTCTTCTCAGAGAATATCCTAAATAATTATTGAGACTATTTTTATAATCCTCATACCGGATATCCGTAATTCTATGGGCATCACTTCTGCGCCATATATAGGAAAGGGTTAAAAAACTTTTTTCGTTAAAAAAATAGTCTAGTCCAGCCCGGATATTATTATTCAAACCATAAACGGTACCCGCATTTGTTTGAGACAAAATGGAAGTAAGGGTATCAGAATAAACCTCCTGATATAAGGTACCTTCGGATGGATTAACTCTTCTGCTCAGGCCATAATTAACAAACCAGTTAATATTTTTCTTCCTATAATTCAGATTGGTGGTAAAGCCTAAATTGGTTGGAGTTCCCCCAATCAATTCAAAAGAACCATTAAACCCTTGATTATTATCTTTTTTCAAAATTATATTGATAACCCCGGCCATACCCTCCGCTTCATATCTCGCGGAAGGATTAGTAATGACCTCCACTCTTTCCACCATGTTTGCGGGTAATTGCCTTAAGCCGCTACTTCCTTTGAAACTGACTAAGCCGGACGGTTTTCCGTCAATCAATATTCTCACATTGGCAGAACCTCTTAATCTGACATTTCCTTCGGGATCTACCGCGATGGAAGGCAGGTTTAGAAGAATATCAGAAGCACTTCCACCAGCATTTGCGAGATCTTTTCCGACATTGAATATTCTTTTATCCAGGGACAATTGCATCACCGTTTTTTCGCCCTGAACAACTATTTCATCCAAGGTATTAGCTTGAACGGACATGGAAATCTTACCTAGATCTTTGGTCAGATTATCTTTTGAAATAACAAACAGATCACTTTTATAATTGCCATAACCCATGAATTCAACGAGGGCATAATAACTTCCAAAAGATAATGGAATATTGAACTTACCATTTTCATCGGAAAGGCTTCCTTCCACTAAGCTATCTTTTTGGGTATAGACGGAAATAGTGGCAAAAGGCATGGGTTCATCAGTGCCTGAGGTTACCAAAATACCTGTCAGCTTTCCTTTTCCCGTAATTTGTTGACTAAAAAGAGGATGAATAAAAAGGAATAGAGCGATAAAATAGAAATAACGAAAAGGCATGCGATGTAGGCTTGTAAGGTGTTGTTAGAAAATTTGAAACCAAAGAAATGCTTTTTGGTAATCAAACTACTAATTTTTCAATAAATAAGTAGATTAAATCAATGAAATTGTTAGAATAAGGTGAGAAAGAGTCTTTTAATTGGAAACTTTCTTCATTTCATCAAATAGTGTAATAAAACATTCTGCAGACGACTTCACTTTGGAAGAATTATCGGTGGAAGGAGAACCTTTGAAATTATCCATTTCTTTCTGAAAAGATTCAAAACTAGTCCAAACCGTTTGAATCATCCCTGAATATCTGGGTTTCATAACAGGTGTTGCCCCTGCCCTGTAATCTAATAATTGGTGTAGTTGGGAAACGGCTACTTCAGGCGTTCTCCAAGGGCAGGTCAGGACATTAAAACCTTTCATAGCAAAATAAACGGCGGTTGGGTCAGGTCTTTCATAATGCCAGTCACAAATGAGCACATCTTTATAAAGAAGATCAACAGCGCGAAAAGTTTGATTATAACTTCCCTCCCATTCACCAATACCAGTGGTCTTTCCATCAATCAACCGATCTCCCCAAATCCAAAGCTTTCTGTCCGACAGAGCCAGATGATTTCTTATTTTATTTACTTCTCCGGCAAAAAGTTCTGCTTTATCCCTTCCCTGGCACCTTGGGCATTTATCGTCGCCAAGATAAAACACCTCGTCCATACCGGCGTGAAAATCAGATGCTTCGAAGGCATTACAAATTTCATCTACAAGGCTGAAAACGATATTATGTACGTCTGGATGTAGTGGGCAATAACTTTTACAATAGAGGCCATCAGGATTTGGCCATACATACTTTTCCGGCATTTTAACATGGGGCGTTTCGTCAAATTGAGGATATTGGACGAGAAGATTATAGGTTTTAGTGGCCCAACTCTGGTGACCCAACAGATTAATTTGAGGAATCAGATTTATTTTATGTTTACGGCAAACTGCCACTAACTTTTTCACCTCCGCATCAGACAAAGCGATACTATCTCTTAGGTTCGGGTATTTTTTGAACTGGTAGTTAAAGTCCACCCTTAAAATGAGGGTATTTACTTTTCTGGAAGCTAATTCCTCTTCTATAAAGCGAACAAATTTATCTACCTGATTAGTTTTTGGAGCCGCGATACAAAAACCTCTTACGGGGATTAAAGTATCTAGTCTGGTTTGACAAAAAAGGGTATTTGTCAATAAAAAAGCAAAAACGAAAGATAGGGTTTTCATACAGTCCGAGTTTGAGAAAAAATTCCTTTAAGATAAGAAAAGGAATGGAAATAAAGATATCTGGGTATAAAAAGGCTTAACAAATTTTGGGTAGTTGTTTCTCGGGCAGTCAATTGACTTGAAAGGGAGCTACCGGTGGAGCTTTTGAAGATAACTTTTAATTTAGTTTGTTATCTTTACAGGCTAACATTTTTATTGAATCTTATTCCTGATTGCCATGCTTAGAATTTATCTGATTGGTTGGGTCATTTTGTTTTCTGCCATCATTTTGAATGTGGTCATTCAACGCTTTGGGATTATGGGTTGGTATGAGTTTCTGAATAAATTACAGGCTATAGGTAAAGTTACCTTTACTACTATGTTTTTGGTGGATTATCTATGGCTTTTTGTTGGATATCCGCTGTGCTTGGGTTTTTCATACTACCTGGGAGAAAAGTTGTATGATTTATTGATATCTGTCAAATAGGGCTAAATTCTATATCGTTTGGGATATTTACATATCCTCCAGGGAAAGGCATAAAGTCTCAATAGTGTAATTTGGTAGTACTTTATTTTTCAGGTGTTCCACTTTAGCCAGGAATAGTTCTTCCTTAAAGTTTTTTTTGTTTCGTTTAACTTCAACAGCTATGGCCTTGTTTTTTTCTAAATCCAGCGCAACAATATCAATTTCATTCTGAGCCCCTTTGGGTTCCCACCAGGAACCAATGACTCGGTATTTCATACTTTCAGCAAATTTTTGTTTAAAATAGGTTTCTAGTATTTTTCCTGAATAAGTTGAATAATCGTTTTTAATGATAGAATTTAATCCGTCGAAGTTTTTTATTTCAATCAAAGAACGATGTCGGTCAAAATAATTAAACCAAAAACGGAGGAAGTTGTCCTGAATTTCGTAACGTACTGTTAGTGAGCCCTCTTTTGCTAACAGGGGGCGAAGCCTGACAATGATATTATAGTCACCAATAAGTCGTTTGATATGGCCGCCAATATTTTTATCGCCAAGAGCTGCCTCAATGGTTGGTTGTGTATTAATGCCACCAGAGATTGCACTTAAAATAGAGAAATAGGTTGCAAAATTTTTACCAAACTCTTCAATAAGTAAATGTTTTCCTTCCTCGGTAAAGGAGGAATTTTGTCGAACCATGAAATGAATCATTTCATCAACAGACAAGGTCACATTTTCGCAAAACAACTCCACATATTTGGGTACACCACCAGTAAAGGCATATAAAGCTAAAAGGTCATCATTTGTATATTGTGGGTGAAAGTCTTTCATTATATCCTTAAGCGTAGTCAAATCGAAAGCTGAAAGTTTGATGATATTGTCAGCTCTACCAGAATAGACAGAACCACAAACTATCAGATTCATTTTTGTTTTATGTCTGTATTGATCCCAGATGTTTTGCAAATCGCTATAAATGGAAGCATTAATGTTATAGAATTCCTGAAACTCGTCAATAATCAGATTAAAAGGTCTGTTTTCAGCTTTTTCCATAAGAAAATGGAATAAGGAGCGAAAAGATTTTATTTCTACTGGCACATAACAATCCAGGGACTTAGAGATGTTAGCAGTAAATTCGGCACAAATGGAGGCTTCGCTTTTCCGGCCCACAAAAAGATAAACCCATGGTGTACCATCTATAGCATTCATCACAAGGCTTGTTTTTCCAATGCGTCTTCTGCCGGTGATCACTGTTAACCGGGAGTGATCTTCAAATGATAATTTCTGAATCCGTCGAAGTTCATCTAATTCGCTTGTCCTATTGTAAAATTTCACCTTATTGGTATTTAGTAACGGCCGTTACGGTAACGGTGGTTACAAAAGTAAGCTATGTTTGGTTAAAATGACAAAAAAATTGATAAGTATCTCACTTTTTTACTAATACAACATATTATTTGCTTATCTTAACCTTATTAACACCTAAATGTTGAAATAAATGAAAGAATCGACAGAAAAATCAAGAAGAGATTTTATAAAGACAGCTTCAAAAGGAGTAATTTTTGCAGCTGTTGCACCTACTGCTTTACATTCGGCAGTAGAAATGCCAACCGTTATTCCCCAAAAAGCTTTCGGGGCAAATGAACGAATAAGAATAGCTGTTTTAGGGCTGAATAGCAGAGGACAAAACCATGTAGATGAGTTAATGGCTCTTGCCACGAAATCGAATGTGGAAATTGTCATGTTCTGTGATCCTGACATGGAGGTTCTCCAAAGACGTGCTAATGAATTTAAAACTAAACATGGTAAAACCGTTTTAATTGAACAGGATTTCCGAAAAGCTTATGATGATAAGACGATTGATGCAGTGACCATTGCTTCACCCAATCACTGGCACGCATTACAGGCTATTTGGGCTTGTCAGGTTGGAAAAGATGTGTATGTTGAAAAACCAGCCACTCATAATTTATTTGAAGGCAGGAAAATGATTGAGGCAGCTTATAAATATAACAGGATTGTACAACATGGCGTTCAATTAAGGAGTTCTATTGCTATCAGAGAAGCTGTCAAACATTTACAGGACGGATTGATTGGTAATGTTTATATGGCGAGAGGGTTGGTGTTCAGACAAAGGGCTGATATTGGGAACAAAGGTATTTCACAAACTCCTTCTACCTTGAATTATGACTTATGGTGCGGACCGGCACCGATGCGTCCTTTCTCTAAAAATTATGTTCATTATAATTGGCATTGGCATTGGGATTATGGCAACGGGGATGTTGGAAATCAGGGGGTGCACGAAACAGATTTATGTATGTGGGGCTTAGGTGTTGATAAGTTGCCGGAAAGAATAACTTCGATGGGGGGTAAGTTTTTATGGGACGATTGTAAAGAAGTTCCTGAGGTTTTAACCTCGATTTATCACTATCCAAAAGAGAAAAAGATCATTCAGTTTGAGGTCAGGCACTGGCATACCAATCTGGAAGGTGGTGCAGGTGTTGGCAATATTTTTTATGGCGATAAGGGATATATGGTTATAAAAGGTTATGGAACTTATGAGACTTTTCTTGGAAAAGATAATGAAAAAGGACCAAGCAGATCAGAAAAAGGAGAACTAGGGTTGCATTTTGAAAATTGGATAGAAGCTATTAGAGCGCGGGATATGAGCATCCAAAATGGACCAGTACAGTCCGGACATTTAGCTTCGGGTCTGGCTCATTTGGGTAATATATCTTATCGCCTCGGACGGCAGCTTGAATTTGACCCTATTGCGGAAAGATTTATCGGCGAAGGAGAGAATGAGGCCAATGCCATGACATCAAGAAATTACAGGGCACCGTATATTGTGCCAGAAATCATATAAAAGTGAACGAAAATTTAACAAAAGCAGAATTAAAGGTCTATTTATTGAAATCAATTACTGATTTCAATAGCTTGGTTGAATCATTGGATAAACAGGAATTCGAAAGTCAACCGGGAGGTAAATGGTCAGCCGGGCAGGATTTAAATCACCTGGTAAAATCGAACCGTACGTTTGGTTTGGTATTTAGTTTACCTCTGTTTTTATTGAATTTCATGTATGGAAAAGCGAACAGAACAAGCAGGAGCTTATTGGCATTAAAAATGAAATATGCTGAAAAGGCGAATAATTCAGGTTTGCAAGCCCCTGGTTATTTAAAACCAGGCAAGATATATGTTGAGGAAAAGGAGGTTTGGATTCGCAAACACATTGCTTCAGGTGAATATTTGTTAAAATGTTTGGACCGTTTTTCTGAGTCAGCTTTAGACAAAAATATAATGGGTCATCCTTTATTTGGAAAAGTTACTGTGCGTGAAATGTTTATGAGTATTTTCATGCATATTGACCATCATCATGAAATACTTCTCAAAAAATTAGGAAGGTCAGCGTAAGATTATTCCAGCAAAGCTCTAAAATAGGCGTTTATATCATACTTTAGATAGGGTGATATAGACGCTTGTTTTTGAGGAATATGTTTCGCCAGATTTTTTGCTTTGGCACTATTTTCCTTTTTAAAAACCAGATTATTCCATTCATTAGGGTCTTTAATCAGGTCATACAATTCCTGAGATTTATCTTCATACTGAATTAACTGGTGGTTATCTTTTACGACCGACACATTGTTAGGTCCGTAAAAGGTTAATGCAGGGTGGGGCCATTTTTTAGACTCTGGCTGTTGAATTAATGGAAGGAGAGAATGTCCGTCATTATCCTTTTTTTTAGCAATGCCAGCCAAATCAAGAATCGTTGGATAAATATCAACGAGTTGAACGGGAGCATCACATTTTTTACCTGCAGAAGTATTTGCCGCTGTTTTAATGATTAACACCGACTGGATAGCTTTTTTCCAAAGCGCCTGTTTTGCAAATCTATCTTTTTCCCCCAGATGATAACCATGATCAGACAGTAAAATGATATGAGTATTACCGGCATATTTACTGTTATTTAAAGCATCCAGTATTTTACCTATTTGAGCATCAGCAAAATGTACACAAGCCAAATAAGCTTGAATTACCTCATTCCATCGACCTTGCTCCAGGAGTTCCTTCGTTGTAGGCATCATGGGAGCGGAAGAAATCTGAATGCCTAAAGGTGGAATATCATCCATATCATTTGGCAAATAGGGAGGAGGGGACAAGTTATTTTTTGGAAAAATGTCATACCATTTTTGAGGAACATACCATGGAACATGAGGGCGAACGAGCCCAACGGCTAAAAAAAACGGCTTATCCTGGGTTTTATTTAGTTGATTAATAGCCCATTCAGCAGAAAATACATCGGGCATTTCCTCGTCCTTTTGAGGGAAAGGGCCCCAATCGGTAGAAGTACCTGTGGGTTTGCCATACCAAAGCGGATCATAATTCATACGGTCCTTCGGACTGGGACCATATTTACCAGACCAACCACCAAATAAATCAAATACTTTGGCATCGTCCCCGTTATGGAAAAGTTTTCCAACACCTAAGGTTTGATATCCAAATTTTTCCATATAGTCGGGCAGCATAACAGAAGCAGCAGAAACGGCATTACTTTTCTTTAGATCCTTATCGGGTACTTGAAGATAATTTCCAGTTCTGGATGGATACAAACCAGAAAAAAGAGCGGCCCTTGAAGGAGCACAAATGGGAGCCTGACAATAAGCCTGGGAAAATACGATACCCTGACTGGCCAGTTTATTCAGATTGGGAGTAAGGGTTTGGGGATGACCTTTTAGTGGTTCAATCCAGTCGTTCAGATCGTCCACAATAATGACCAAAAAATTTGGCTTTTCCTGAGCCAATATAAAGGTAGGCATAACCGAAAGAATCAAAGAAAAGAATAGAAGAAGGCCCTTCATAAATGCAGTTTATTTTAATATGATTTATTTCTTAAATGTAGTATTAACTCGGTGAAAATACCCAAATATAGACCTAATAACATTTTTCACCCCCTAAAAGTAGATTTTTATAACACTGACAAATCCTTTATTTGCAATAGATAAAGTGGAAAAGTAAATTTCTTTTAAAATTAAAGTTTAGTCTATGTGGTTTAAAGTTGGCGTTCTTTTTGTTTTGTTTAGTTATTGGAAATATTTCAGTCTATAGTCAAAACAATCTGGTAAAGGGAAAGGTCCTGGATGCGGAAATGAATTCACCATTGCCTGGTGCAAATGTATTTTTAAAGGGCAATTCCACCATCGGTGCAACGACTGATCTGGATGGGAATTTCCTGATTAAAATTCCATCTGGAGATCAAATTTTAGTCTTTTCATATTTAGGATTTAAGGATCTGGAAAAGGAGATTAAAGGTGGAAAGGATGAAATCACTTCTTTAGTTATAAAAATGGAATCTGATGCAGTAATGGGTCAGGAAGTATTAATTACTGGTCAGTTATTAGGACAGGCAAAAGCGATTAATCAACAATTAAGTGCAGAATCTATTGCAAACATCGTTTCCTCTGATAGAATTCAGGAATTACCCGACGTAAATGCCGCAGAAGCCATTGCCAGACTTCCGGGTGTAGCCATAAACAGAAGTGGAGGTGAAGGAACTAAGATTGTTATCAGGGGATTGGAACCTAAATTTAATGCCATAACGGTAAATGGGGTTAGAATGCCTGCC
>BJGN01000074.1 GCA_014190515.1 Bacteroidota bacterium | reverse complement strand
CCAGACTCAGTTTACAATGGTATGTTGACATGAAACCATTTGCAAAAACAGCTCTTGAGGCTGTGAAAAGTGGTGAAGTAAAATTTTACCCCGAGTCCATGTTTAACATGTATCAAAGCTGGCTGCAAGAAGACAACATTAGAGACTGGTGTATCAGCAGACAATTATGGTGGGGACAACGAATTCCTGCCTGGTTTCTAAAAACAGAAGAGGAAGGCGAAAATCAACAGATTTTTGTAGCTAAAACGGCTGATGACGCTTTAAAGCAAGCAATAGAAAAAACAGGAAATGCCTCATTGACTTTGGCCGATTTAAAGCAGGACGAAGATGTTGTTGATACCTGGTTCTCTTCCTGGCTTTGGCCTATTTCTGTTTTTGACGGATTCAAAGATCAAAAAGAAATAGCTTATTATTATCCTACGCAAGTTTTAGTAACCGGTTGGGATATCATGTTTTTTTGGGTAGCAAGAATGATTATGTCCGGTTATGAATTTTCGCCAGAATTGCTCGATGTTGTCAAAATAAAAGAAAAAGGGGCTATGCCATTTAAAGCCGTTTATTATACGGGAATGGTAAGGGATAATAAACGCAGAAAAATGTCTAAGTCTTTGGGTAATTCTCCTGATGCATTAGCGCTCATTGACAATTATGGTGCCGACGGAGTTCGTTTTGGTGTCTTATCTTCTGCTGCCGCTGGTAATGATATTATTTTTGATGCGCCATTTGACCCCAAAACACAAGAGGTATTAAATGAAAGTAAGCTTTGTGAACAGGGTAGAAATTTCTGTAATAAACTATGGAATGCTTTACGTTTATTGCAAGGTTGGGAAGTCACTGAGATTGAAAAGAACGATGTAGATCATGCTATTTCCGAGCTTGCCAACCAATGGTTAGACGCGAGAATTAACCAAACTCTGGTTTTACTTCAAGATCAGTTTAATTCTTATCGTTTAAGTGAAGCGCTGATAACGGTGTATAAGTTGATATGGGATGATTTTTGTTCCTGGTACCTGGAGCTCATAAAGCCCACTTATGGCGAACCAATTCAGAAAAAGGTACTTGAACAGGCTACAGCTCATTTTGAAAAATTAATGACCATTTTACACCCTTTTATGCCCTTTGTGACAGAGGAAATATGGCATCAGTTAAAACAGAGAGCGGAAGGTGAAGATTGTGTAGTAAGTGTATGGCCGACAAAAAACGAATACGATAAATTACTTATTGCTGACGTAGATTTACTGAAATTAGTTACTACCTCCGTTCGTGAAATCAGGAATAACCATCAGATTAAAATGAAGGAAGAACTAACACTTTACCTTCAACAATCCATTTTAACAAATCAATGGTTACATAGAAATGGAATAAAAGAGGCGCTCTGTAAGACCAGTGTGTTAAACGAGGTTTCCTTAACGGAGGAAGAAATACCCAATACGGTTACTTTCCTTGGCGGTAATGACAAATTCTATTTGGTGATTAATACCACCATTAATGTAGAAGAGGAAAAAGGTAGATTGGTAAAAGAGATTGAATATTACCAGAAATTTATCTCTTCTGTGGAGAATAAGCTATCCAATGAAAAGTTTGCCAATAGCGCTCCTGCAGATATAGTCAATAAAGAGAGACAGAAATTAGCTGATGGACAAACCAAGCTCAAAGGATTAATGGAGGCTTTGAATAAATTGGGATAAGAATTTCAAGAAAAATAGGCTGGATTCTATAAAAAAGGGAGACAAATAAACGATTTTGTCTCCCTTTTTATTCATAATTTTAATTAACTATTTGCACTTTACCAGTGATAATACCTTTTTTTGTTTTACATTGAACGAGGTAACTCCCATCTGGAAGGTTAGCATTTATCCTAAAGAAAACATTTCCAGAAAGGATAATTTTTTCTTCCCAAACCTTCTTACCCTGAACATCAAAAAGGGCATAACTTTCAAAATCAGCAGGTTCTACGGCATTTATTTTAACAAAGAAATCGTCTTGAGCTGGATTTGGGAAAATTTCCATTCCAACCGATTCACTTTTAATAATATTTACCGGCGTCGATTTTTCTCTTATGCGCATGCGAACCAAGGCAGTGATATCCTTGCCAAAACCACCTCCAAACCATTCACCATTTTTAATAATGGTTGACAACTGACCATAATTATAGGTGATTTTACTGTAGGGCATAAACATATCCTTTGCATATTGAACCATAAGAATATAATCGCCATCGGCTTTTAGCGGTACGCCCGGATTATTTGTTTCCAGATTTAGCAAAGGCGTATTGATAAGTTCAAAATTCTTTTCTGTTTTAAACTCATGAAAACCATATCCTACCACTTTCAAATCCTTATCATCAAATTTAGAATCTCCATTATCAATGTATTGATAAAGTAGTAAACTGACAGATTTACCCTGGTGAGCATTTCCATTACTCGCCACTGAAAAAGAAGCCTCATAAGCATCGAATCCAGCCTTTTTTATGTAATAATAATTTCCTGCCTCCCAAATATCCCCTGTAATAACAGAAGGTTGGGTTGCACTGGAAAGAATTCCATCATCTTTTGCAAATAAATTTCTGGTAACTATAAAATTGGTAACCAGACTATTATCGGATGGAACTTCATCGGTAGAGTCAGTAGAAACGAGATATTGGGTAGCATAACTTCCTGTATCCCTTGGTATGAAAATTTTTGGAATAGAAAAGGTATCTACCAGCCCACTTTTCAGATTCAATAGGGTGGTATCGGCATTAAATGACTGACCATTAGATGAAATAACCTTGACGGAAAACTTTACTTTAGGTTGCGCCAAAGTTCCCTTATTACTCACGGTAGCTACAAAAGGTACTTCTTGAACCTGAGACACAGGAACGGCAAAACTTTCGGGGAGAATAGGAGCGGAAACCACCAAATCTCTGGCAGGTTGCGGATTACCTTCAAAAAGAGCCACATCATCTATGCGCCAGGCATATTCATAATTACCTTTCCAGCGAAAACGAATAAAAACTTTTTCTTTTCCAGCAGCATCCGGCAATTCAAGAGTAACAATTTGACGTGAGGCACTTACATTATTTGCTGCCACATCCGTCAGGATGGTAGTATAAACGAAAGCTGTGCCATCAAAACTAATCCCCACCTGAGCTATGGACTGACTTGGAGGGGAATAAAATGCATATTGATTTTCAAATCTTAGAAATATATTTTTCTTACCCACACAATTTATGGGATTAATAGTAGTCAAAAAAACATCATGAGGAACCTCTCCGTTATCTTCAGAATTAAATACGGCAAAGCCGTTAGCCGCTGTTTTTGAAGTAAAATCGGGTTGTCCTTCGAATAAACTTTTAGGATTATCGCTCCATTTCCATTTTTCAGGCCCTGCATTGGTTCCTCCAGAGACCCATTTAGCGGTAAAATCTGCTGCAGAAGCGAATGTTTCGTTATAAAATGACGATGCAGTCTGGCTGTAACCGACCAATGAAATGAAGAGGAGATTCATAAGAAAAAAGGGCAAAATGCGCATGTATTTTTTCATGTTGTTCATATTTATTTGTTTTGTGCGGTGTATAAATTTAAATAATAAGTTGAAAAAGATTGAAGTTCCAGGGAAACTACGCCAGAACGGGAACAAACCTGAGCTCCTGCGGCATTAGCGATATTTCCCATAGTTTCCAAGTCAACTTTTTTAAAAAGGGACCAAACCAGGCTGGAAATGACAGCATCGCCCGCGCCGCAAACATCACTTATTTCCTGTTTAATACCTTTAATCCAAAAGCAGGAGGAACGATTTGCAATCCAAAGTCCGTCTTCTCCAAGGGTAATAACTGAAATTTCGCAATCTAGTTTATCAAAAATGTAATCTGATACTCTTTTTAGGTCAGAAATATTATTTTCGAATAGAAAAGGGATTTTTTTCTGAATTTCCTTTTTATTTGGTTTAAATAATGTCACCCCCTGATAATCCCAAAAATGCAATTCTTTTGGATCAACTACAATGGGAATATCCATTTTCTTAGCCATTGAAATGAGTGAATTGATAATAAAAGGCGTTAATACCCCTTTATTATAATCTTGCAAAACGATTCCTTGGGGCTTGAATTTACCCCAAAGACTAAGAATATGCGTTAAAAAAACCTTTTCTTCCTCCGATGACAAAGAATACGTGTCTTCCTCATCAATTCTGAGCAGATGCTGCCCATTTGACATAACTCTGATTTTTTGAGAAGTTCTTCGGGATGAACTTTTTATTATGCCCTCCGATGAAAGACCTGCCTTTTCAAAAAAACTCAATAAAGAATCAGCAGAATCATCATTTCCAATAACAGAAAAAAGGATAGTTTGTAGTTGTAAACCATACAAATTCAGGGCTACATTGGCAGCACCACCTGGCCTCTCCGATTTTTTGTTTACATCGAGAACGGGCACAGGAGCTTCGGGAGAGATTCTGTTAACTACCCCCAACAGGTACTTATCCAGTATAACATCTCCGACCACAAAAACGACCTGATTGACTTCTGCCAAGTTACCGTTTACTATCATAATCTAACACTTCAGATATAAAAGGCAAAATCTTATTCATTGTACCCATATTTTGGACAATATACGACGAAGCAATCATTCCAACCTTATGCCTATCCTCTTGAATCAATAATTTTTCCAAAACGAGCTGCCAATCTTTCACATTTTTAATAGAGAAGCCTCCTCCATTCTCAACCAAAAAATGAGCTTCAGGGAAAGCCTTAAAATTTGGACCAAAAACAACAGGTATTTCGTAAACGATGGGCTCCAAAAGATTATGAATACCTTTTCCAAAACCACCACCCACATAAGCCAGATTTGCATACCGGTAAGCATATTTAAGCATTCCAAGGGTATCCAATAATAAAATACGTTCGTTTCCTGTGGTTTCTGATGCTTTTGAAAAAAGTATTATGCTCTTTTCATCCATTACGAAAGAGAATAACAAATTTATTTGATGGGACGATATTTCATGTGGCGCCCAAATTATTTTCCAATTTTTATAGGCAGGATTAGATAAAAAATCCTGTAAAAAAGGAATATCAACAGGCCAGGTACTACCAAAAATAATCGTGTCTGAGTCCAGAGTAAAGGCCTTAATGATTTCATTTTCCCAAGGTACTTCCTTATTATTTTTCACACTATCTACCCTACTATTGCCTGCCAGGACGGTATTATGAAGATTATATTTTTTTGCCAACTCAATGTCCTTTGTATTTTGAAGAAAAAGAACAGAGAAAAGACGACATATTTTTTTATACCACGACGAATAGACAGGCATCTTTAATAAAGAGGAAGAAAGGGTGCCTGAAACCAGAATAAGTGGTATTTTTTGTAGGTTTAACTCATTCAAATAATGGAACCAAAATTCCTGTTTCACAAATAAAACCATGGATGGACGAACAGCATTAATCCAGTCTTTGGCCACTTTTTGTCCATCTAAAGGAAGGGGGAAAACAGCATCTGCCTGGAAAAAGGAAGAGGGACGATTAAATCCAGAAGGAGAAAAAAAGGTTAGGATAATCAAATATTCGGGGAACCTACTTTTGATTTCCATTAGAATGGGCTTGATTTGTTCATATTCTCCGAGGGAGGCACAATGCACCCAAACACACTTTGATGACGAACGTAGGGTTTTGATTAAACTTATCGAGTTTTGTGTTAGCTTTTGACCGTTTGTCCACAAGGCCCATTTTTTTGAAAAAAGAACCAGAACAGGTAAAACCATACGTACCATAAAAAGGAGGTAGTTATACAAAAGCAGCATACATCCTCATTAATATTTTAGAGAAGCCGGGTTTTTAAAAACCCTTGGAAAATGGTAACCCAGATGAATTCCTGGTTGAAAAACCCAAAAAACATCTTCATCTCTTGCACCAGTATTAAAATTAACGGGTCTTCGATTCCATGTTGGTGCAGCAAACAAATCTATACCCACCACAAATCGGGTTAACAGAGGTTTTGCCGTTGGATTATAAGAAAAATTCAATAAAGCGCCTGGTCCGTTTGACAACCTGTCATACCCCTTTCTATACTCCCCGCTGATTTGAGGCACCACCCGGGAGGGATCGTCCTGGATTCTGATTTTGTGTTGAAAAAAACCTCCATACATATCGACATTAAACCTTTGGAGGAAGACAGATTTATTATTAAAACGCCAACCTCTGCCAAGTCCTAAAAACCAGGCTCTCTGCCTTAGTTGAATAACTGCTGGATTTTTATCATTTCCAATGAGATATCCTTCCGGCGACAGCAAATTAGAAAAAACATTCTCTTTCACCAAAGCACCAAATTGAAAAAAACCAGCGGCACTCCAAACAGATCGTTTTTTGGATGGTTGATAGGCCAATACAGCGGTGGTTCGCAAGGAAGTACCAAATCGATTTTTCATATCCAAAACGGGCGCTTGTGCTCCATATTGAATGTTTAAGAATAGAGTTGGTTCTTCATTTTGAGCGGAAAGAAAACCGAAATATAACAAAAATGAAAAGGCAGTAAATAATCTCATTTTAAAAATTTCAAAAGGAAGTTTAAATAAAAAAGAACGCTTATCTTGTGACAAAATTAAACATATTTAACTTTGAAAAGAATACTAATTGCCGGAGCTGCGGGTTTCCTTGGATCTCACTTATGCGACCGATTTATCAAAGAGGGTTATGAAGTTATTGCAGTAGATAATTTATTGACGGGAAGTTTAGCGAATATAGAACACTTATTTCCATTAAAGCAATTTACCTTTTATTATCATGATATTACAAAATTTGTACATATACCGGGAGAATTAGACTATATTTTACATTTTGCCTCTCCTGCCAGTCCCATTGATTACCTGAAAATGCCTATTCAAACACTAAAGGTAGGCGCATTGGGTACACACAACTTATTGGGCTTAGCCCGTGAAAAAAATGCCAGAATATTAGTTGCCTCTACATCGGAGGTATATGGAGACCCTTTAGTACATCCTCAATCAGAAGATTATTGGGGAAATGTAAATCCGGTTGGTCCAAGAGGTGTATATGACGAAGCCAAAAGATTTTTAGAGGCCATTACTATGGCTTACCATAATTTTCACCAGGTAGAAACCAGGATAATAAGAATTTTCAACACTTACGGGCCCAGAATGAGAGTTGAAGATGGACGTGCCCTGCCTGCTTTCTTCTCACAGGCCATTAAAGGAAAAGGCTTGCCCGTATTTGGTGACGGATCGCAAACAAGATCTTTTTGTTATGTAGATGATTTAGTGGAAGGCATTTATCGATTATTATTGAGTGACTATGCCTTACCTGTAAATATTGGGAATCCGGACGAAGTAAGTATTTTGGCTTTTGCCCATGAAATACTTGCCCTCGTGAATAATCCTGCGGCATTCATCGATTTCTTACCTCTACCACAGGATGACCCAAAGGTTAGGCAACCCAATATTGCCTTAGCAAAAAAATTACTAGACTGGGAACCTAAGGTGAATAGACGAGATGGTTTAAAAACGACCTATAATTATTTTAAAGAAGTTGTAAATCCATAAAAATGAATTTTTCTAAAGTCATATTGATTACCGGAGGCGCTGGTTTTATAGGCACTCATTTGGTAAAACACTGGGTAAAAACCTATACTAACCAACTGGTTATCAATGTAGATTTATTGACCTACGCTGGCAATTTAGAAAATTTAAGGGACATAGAAAACAGTGAAAATTATAAGTTTATCAAAGGAGATATTCGGGATGCTGATTTTCTATCCCAACTTTTTATTGATTATCCTATTGATTCTGTTATCCATTTGGCGGCAGAATCACATGTTGACCGATCCATAACTGACCCGCAATCTTTCTTGGAAACCAATATTCTAGGTACTTTTCAGCTTTTAAATGCCTGTAAAAATGCGTGGAAGGAGCAAACAGAGGGAAAACTATTTTACCACGTTTCAACCGATGAAGTATTTGGTTCATTAGGAGAAGAAGGATATTTTACAGAAGAAACTGCCTACGATCCCCGTTCACCCTATTCTGCATCGAAGGCAGCGTCAGATCACCTGGTACGGGCCTATTTTCACACTTATCATTTGCCTGTTGTCATTTCAAATTGTTCCAATAATTATGGGCCTTATCAATTTCCTGAAAAATTAATTCCGCTCATGATCAGGAATATTATTGGCATGAAGAATTTACCTGTTTATGGCGATGGCAAAAACACCAGAGACTGGCTTTGGGTGGGTGACCATGTTTCTGCCATAGAATTAATATTCCACCGTGGAGAAAAAGGGGAAACTTATGCGATTGGTGGCCATAATGAATGGCAAAATTTAGCTCTTGTCAAATTTTTATGTCGATCTATCGATAAGAAATTGGGAAGAGAAGAAGGTACATCGGAGAAATTAATAACTTTTGTCACAGACAGAAAAGGACACGATCGAAGATATGCCATTGATGCATCCAAATTAAAGGATAAACTAGGCTGGGAACCCAAAATAAGCCCTGAGGAAGGCATGGTAAAAACCGTCAATTGGTATGTTGAAAATGCTGAATGGCTTGATTCTGTTACGTCGGGAAGTTACCAGGAATACTATAAAAAGCAGTATCAGGACTAAACTTTGGTTTCGTGGTAAAGCTTGTGTGCCATTTCTAAGGCTTCTTTCAGTTTGTCGGGATTATAATGAGTTGGTTCATTTAAACCCTCAACATATTTAATCATATTTTCCATAGGCATATTACCTACCAGATCATCTTTAGCCATTGGGCAACCACCGAAACCTAGTAAAGCGCCATCAAACTTCCTGCAACCTGCTTTATAAGCGGTATCCATTTTGACAAGCCAATCTTCTGGTCTGGTATGAAGGTGAACACCGATTTCCAGCGTAGGAAATTGATTAGACGTAAACTCAAAAACCTCTGTAATTTTTTCCGGAGAAGCTATACCGATGGTATCAGATAGTTGCAGCGAACGAATGCCAAGAGGAAGCATTCTACTTAACCAATATTCTATAATGTCAACACTCCAGGGATCATTATACGGGTTTCCAAAACCCATGGAAAGGTAGAGAACTAAATTTTTTCCAGACTCTTCACAAAGATTTTGAATTTCCGCTACCCGTTCAAATGCCTCATTTAAGGTTGCGTGGGTATTCCTGATCTGAAAAGTTTCAGAGATAGAAAATGGAAAGCCAATGAGGTCAATGTTATCGAATAGTGAAGCCTGCAGGGCTCCTTTGTAATTGGCTACTATGGCCAGTAATTTGGTATTATTTTTAACAAGGTGAGGAACAATATCTGCTGTATCAGCCATTTGCGGGATAGCTTTTGGAGAAACAAAACTTCCAAAATCTAAGGTATCAAAACCAATATTCAGGAGAAGATTCAAAAATTTAATTTTCTTTTCCGTAGGAATGAAATGCTTTAAACCCTGCATGGCATCTCTTGGACACTCGATTAATCGAAGCATTATGTATAAATTTGTTTTTTAAAAACCTTTAATTATTAATAAAACGCATAAGTATCTATATTGTGTTCAAATATGTAAAGAATGAGCAAATATAAAAATCTATTAACCATCTTAGGATTTTTACTGGTAGTAATAGGATTCTTAAGTATGATAGTAAGTGTTGTTGGACTAAAATTTTCCTTTCTTTTATTTTTGGAAAGTTGGGGCTCTTTGGTAGGCTTTGTTCTCAAATTATTTATAATAATGACTGGCTTTATATTAACTTACCTTGGACAAACCAACTTTTCAGGTAAGTAGCCCAGACTAGCTCAGGTGGTGTACAAGTAAATTACACCCCCTTATTTCAGCATTATCGAGCCTTCCTAAAATTTCAAAGGTACCGTCCTGACATTTTCTGCCTAAATCGTCTGTTGCAATAAAGGAAATAGAATCTTTATTGGCCAAATCAATAATATTTACAGCGCCAACCTTTCCATCGGGTACTTCACGAAAAGGATCTGTGATATCTCTGATTAAAATTTTGAGAGATGAAGATTCGTAGAAATAGCCATCGGCGGGGGCATAGGCTTGAGAAAGTAACTCCGTCATTCCATATTCAGAGTGAATATGATCTACTCCAAAGGCAGTTTTTAAAATATCATGTAATTCTGATCTGGGAAGTTCTCTACCCTGCCCTTTCATTCCCCCTGTTTCCATGACAATGAGTTCTGGAAATTGAAAAGTAAAATCAGAGGCAAGTGATAAAAGAGCAAAAGAAACACCTAATAAAACGACGGGTATATTTTCTGCTTTAGCTTTTGACAGCAGGGTAACCAGTCTATCTTTGTGATTCAGAAAAAAACCCGAATAATCTTTAAATTTACTTTTTCCTATAAAATAACCTGCCATATCCACTAAGGAAGAGCCTTTTCGCTCCAGATAATGAGGTAAAAGCGCCATAAAGGCATAATTTTCCACCGGGCCATATATTTCTTCAAAGCAACGCACTGTGTTTTCCAAATAATTATTTAATGAACGAACGGCATGATTACTTTGTGTGGACCCAGAAGTACCGCTGCTGGAAAAAATAGTCTCCGGATCCCAGGAGCCAGTTTGAATCAACTGATGTTTAAAAAAGTGAACCGGTAAACAAGGGATGGAAAATAAATTTTCCTGTTTAGGCAAACAATTTGGGAGAAGTTCAAGGAATTTCTGATATAAAGTATTATTTTTTGACTGGAATTGAAAAATTTCCCAGGCTCGGTCATTAAATTCCTTGTTATTATTCGCAACGAAATGTCGATATTTCGTGTTATCATTAGCCATTTAATCGTTTTTGTTTATAAATTTTCAATCATGAAATCGATGTCATTCACCCCCGTTACTTGGATATTAGCTACAACTCTTATTTTAACTCAGAGTTGTTCGCGCCCGCCAGAATTTCCTGATGAACCTGTCATCGAATATATAGGGTTAAGCAAAAATACAATTATTCAAAGTAGAAGCAGTCAATTACCTCAAGATACCATTGAAATAAGTTTCAAATTTACTGACGGAGATGGAAATTTAGGCAATGCGGACAGCGTAAATATTTTGTTAACAGATAGCCGGGATGGGTTTAACCACCTGTTTAAAATAGGTGAAATACCACAATTAGGAGCTGGCAGAGGGATACAGGGAAATATAAAGCTATCGTTAACGAATAGATCTGATACCCGTTATTTTTGTTGTACCTTTCCTAATACACGTCTAACCTGCATACCAAGCACTAACTTTCCTAAAGATTCCTTGTATTATAGCATAAAAATAAAAGACAGGGCCGGAAATTGGAGTAATACTATCAAGACGGAAAATATCACCATTTTATGCCAATAGCGGGTTAAATCCAGTTAATTCCTTTCTTCAAATGAGACAGGGTAAATTCCTCAGGTGAACCATTTTCCACCTGATGGTCATATTCCCAGGAAGCCATGGGCGGCATGCTCACCAAAATAGACTCTGTTCTACCATTGGTTTCCAGGCCGAATTTAGTTCCTTTATCCCATACAAGATTAAATTCGACATATCTACCGCGCCTGACATACTGCCATTTCTTATTCAAATCATTAAAAGGACGATCATAAGTACGTTGAAGTATGGGAATATAAAGCGAGCAAAAAGATTCCCCCACCTCTTTAACAAAATCAAAAGAAGCTTCTTTATCCTCTCTTTTAGCGGCGACTAAGCGGTCAAAAAAAATACCCCCAATGCCCCTGGTTTCCTTTCTATGGGGAAGAAAAAAGTAATCATCTGCCCAGGTTTTAAAGGTAGTATAAAAAGAAGGATCATGTAGATCACAAACTTTTTTCAGACCTGAATGAAAAAAGATTGCATCTTCAGGATCAATATAATGAGGCGTCAAATCGATACCACCTCCAAACCACCACAAACCGTTATCCATTTCAAAATAACGAACATTCATGTGAATAATAGGTGAAAAAGGGTTATATGGGTGTAAAACGATAGAAACGCCGGTTGCAAAAAAATCACCTGAAGGAATATTTAACCCTTTTGCGGCCTTTTCATTTAGGACACCTTCGACGGCAGAAAACATAACGCCGCCCTTTTCAATTTTTTTCCCATGTAGAACCATACTGGTTCCACCGCCACCTTCTGGTCTTTTCCAAACATCAACTATAAAAGGAGTATCGCCATCTGCCACAGATAACTGTTGGCAAATATCTTCTTGTAAAGATTTAAAATAATTACTAATATGGTTCATAATATGATTTGTCATTTAGGTAAAGCCTATAAAATTTGTACATTACTCAGGCAAAGCACAAAAATAATAAAATGGCGTCAGCAGAATTAATTTTAAGCTCAAATGGTAGAATTTATCATCTCGATTTATTGCCAGGTGAAATAAGTTCTAACATTATATTGGTTGGAGACCCTGGTCGAGTAAGCCAGGTTTCCAAAAAATTTGACAAAGTGTTCATGCAAAGAATCCACAGGGAATTTATTACCCATACGGGCCTAATAGGAAAAACGCCTGTTTCAGTGGTGAGTACTGGCATAGGCACCGATAATATTGATATAGTTATCAATGAACTGGATGCCTTAGTGAATATAGATTTTAAAACGGGAAAGCCGAAGGATACACATACCACCTTAACCTTTATAAGAATTGGCACCTCAGGTTCTCTGCATGAATCTATTCCCGTAGATAGTTTTCTGGTAAATACACATAGTCTAGGATTAGATAACTTATTATCGTTCTATGATGTTGAAAATAATCAGGCATTAGAGGCATTTAATATTAAAATACATGCTAAATACCCTGCATTAGGTCAATTGCCTGTAAAAACCTATTTAACTGCCGCCGATGAATCATTAATAGGTCTTTTTAAAGAGGACATGCAAACAGGAATAACCCTAACAGCCCCGGGTTTTTACGGTGCACAAGGTCGTCAATTACGCTTAAAGAGCCGCATGAGAAATCTATTGGAAACGATAGCTAACGCAAAAAGGGAGGAAACGAGCCTTACGAATTTCGAAATGGAAACAAGTGGCATTTATGGATTGTGTGCCCTTTTAAACCATAAGGCTGTAAGCTGTAATGTCATTCTAGCCAACAGACCATTAAATATATTTAGTCAGAAGGCAAATGAAAGTATAGAAAAATTAATCGATTTGGTACTCGCCCGTTTGATAAAGGAATAACAAGGCATAAAAAAGGGACAAGAATCAGACTCCTTGTCCCGCTAAATGGTATGTTAGATAACCTCTCTCCGATATATGTGTTATGATAAGTATAACAATTAATACTAAAACGTGATTAAAATGCTATTATTTTGGTTACAAAATGTGCATTTAAGAAGAAAACTTATATCGCGTTTATCATAAACAGTTCAAATATAGTAATCTATCCTTATATATAATTAATATATTAAAAAAATATTTCAATAATTTGATTACAATTTACGTACTATACTGATATACAATAATTTAATAATTTTATCAAATCAGATAAAATAAATAAGATTAAAAAAAAGGGAATGATAGGAGGGGAAATAATAAGGAGGAAACAAAAATAAGGTGAGCAACACAACGAGCGCTCAACTTCGTACCCTTGCTGCGTTTCCACCCTGGGGGATTAGAAGGAGCAGCACCAAGTGCGCCCACCGGACTGCAAATATAACTAATTTTCACAAACAGTCATATTATGTTTTATTTTTCTGGTGAAATAACCTCTGTTTTCTCCCCAAAATATTGAACGAACCGCTGCATTTCGTTAGCCAGCGCTGCATTTTGCGAGGCTTTAAAATAAGTTTCTGAAAGTGCCCTTAGTGTTTGGAACATAAATCTGTCCATTTCACTGACCATCATATCTTTTGTCCACAGGTCTATTTTGAGCGTTTCCTGGTGAACGCCATCGAACAGCGACAATAAAATAGCTTTACACGTTTGATGCTCAGCGGTTCCATCATTTTTATCAGCCGTCCATAAAATATCGATAGGCACCTTATTTTCATCGAGCCCTACTTTTATACTTATTTCATTAGTGTGGACAACTTTAGGGTTTTGCATAGACGAACTATTTTATTTTTTTACAATGAGCGTGTAATTCTTTACGTAGAGACCGCCCCAGACACCGAGCGCTCCAGACACATTGG
>BJGN01000073.1 GCA_014190515.1 Bacteroidota bacterium | reverse complement strand
GCTTTAACCTGCCCGGTAGCTAAAAGTTTGCACCCCGATATTGTTCAGTATATTCAATTTATTTGGTCTGATAGCACTTCAATATGAATTATAAGCTACATTTTTCTTCAAATATACTTAAAGGCGAAATAACGCTGGCAGGTTCAAAAAGTATTAGTAATAGAGTGCTTATTATACAGGCTTTATGCAATACAGATTTTAAAATCGATGCATTAGCCAATGCAAATGATACGGAGTTGCTGGCGCATTTGTTGAAAAGTAAGGATGAGGTGCTGGATGCCGGTCCTGCGGGTACAACCTTCAGGTTCCTGACGGCTTATCTTGCATTATCCGGAGGAAATAGAATATTAACAGGCTCCGAAAGAATGAAACAAAGACCTATTAAGGTCCTTGTTGACGCCTGTCGGAAATTGGGAGCAACTATCTCTTATTTAGAAAACGAAGGATTTCCACCTCTGAAAATTAATTCAGGGACTATGTCTGGTGATAAACTACTAGCCATTCCCGCAAATACCAGTAGCCAATATATTTCCGCTCTTTTGTTAATTGCTCCTATTCTTCCGGGTGGACTTTCTTTAGAGCTGACTGGTAAAATTGTTTCAAGACCCTATATTGAAATGACGTTGGGTCTCATGCAATATTTTGGCGTTTCTCATACCTGGGAAAATCAGGTCATTATTATCTCCGAACAGGCTTATCAGGCTAAACCATTTATTGTGGAAGCTGATTGGTCGGCAGCCTCTTATTATTATTCACTCGCCGCACTGAGTGAACAAGCTGATATTTCCTTGAACGGTTTATTTGAAAATAGCCTTCAAGGTGATTCCGCTCTCGTAACTATCTTTGAATCCTTCGGCGTAAAAACTCATTTTACAGAGCGTGGCATTCGACTTATAAAAAATCAAACGCTAATCCCCGATTCCTTTCATTATGATTTCATTTTATGTCCGGACTTAGCTCAAACCCTTGCGGTAGTCTGTGCTGGATTGGGTACAAAAGGATACTTTAGTGGGCTTGAAACACTAAGAATTAAGGAAACTGATCGAATTCAGGCGCTGGAAAATGAAATTAGTAAAGGTGGTTGTCATATTTCACTTTTTTCAACTGATTCCACCACTGGTAAAGAGGTTTTTGAGGTTTCCGGCAAATTTGAATCCTCAGATACCCCAGTTTTCAAAACCTATGAAGACCACAGAATGGCTATGGCTTTTGCACCGTTGGCTCTATTGATGCCCATTGAAATAGAAGAGCCCATGGTAGTCATTAAATCGTATCCTGATTTTTGGACCGATTTTCAACAGTTAGGCCTTACAATCAATGATTAGAATACTTATTTACTAAGTTTTGGACCATTTTCAGCCCATTTTTCGACTTCTAAACTTATTTTCTTTACAGTTGAACTACGAGACTTCCCTTTTAGCAAGAAATTTAGCATAACAATCAACTCTTTGGGGGTTTTACTCAATGATCTTTTGTAAAAGTAAAAATTTGTTAAATCTGTAATTTTTTTTTGAACAAGTCACTGCATCACACTTCGGCATTCGCTCTCCATCTTCGTACTAATTTTTAATGCGTCTAGGCTATTTAGACAGCCTATTTGTTGAAAAAAAACAGGTAGTGATACCTTCACATCATTGGGAGGAAAAGATTAACACATAAATAATTTGCTGATTGTAGTTCTGATAAGTGCGTATTTCTTGATATAATGGCGGTTATGATACTGCTAACAAAATCATTAACCTCCATATATTTATTACCTCCGAAAGCATTAACTCTTAATTGTCGTTGAATGAAATGATTTTTAGTTCAACCCTTTGATTTTTTCTTCTGCCTTCTACTGTTTCATTAGATGCTAAAGGAGATTTCTTACCGTACCCTTTGTATGTAAGCCTGGAACGACTTATACTTTTGCTAACTAAATAGTCAACCACTGCTTTTGCTCTGTCCGTTGATATTTTAAAACAGTATTCATCCGTGCATAAACCATTTGAATGACCTCCAACTTCAATAGAAATATCAGGATTCTCCTTCATAAAATCTACAAGATCATTTAAAAACTGATAGGACTCCTTAGTAAAAATGGATTTATCCATTTCAAAAAATATCTTATCAATCCGCAATGTCTGCCCTTTTTTTAAATCTGTTCTCTTAAGATTACTAATGGATGCATTTTCAATAATATCCTTTGGCTCTGTCGCGACCGTTGCACTCTGTGTTCCTTCCTTTGGTTTAACTACATTAGTATCCTTGTTATCTACCTTTATGGTTTCAGCCTTAACCACTACCATTTCTGGTTTCTTTTCAGCTTGAGCCAGATTATCCTGAACAGAACTCTCCTTACAGACGCTAACTTTAATATCAGAGAAATTATCCACTAGTAAATTTCCATTATACGGGACTAGGGTAGGCGTTTTGTAGTAGGCTTCAAGAATGAGAAAAGTATAATTTTTGGAAGGTTCCAATTTAAAATTATAATCTTGCCAGCGTGTGTTCGCTATCAATGGAGATTCTGCTAATAATTCTTTTCTTTCACAAAAAGAATTTCCACCATAAATGCGAAGTTTAGCTGGAGTTGTATAGTTTGCTGTTTGATCGGACAATCGACTAATAGACACATACAATTCTGAACGACACAGTGCGATTGAAAAAGAATAGCATTTTCCTTTTTCCAACGGTTTTGATAATTCCTGTCCCACTGATTCCCAGGTATCATTATCTCTAACCACCAAACCAAGATAAGTATTACCGTTTGAGGCAGGCTTCGTCACGCTGAAAATACCACTGGGTTGAATATCCGGAGCTGATTCACCTTTAAATCCACAATCTGACCAGGCTCGAGGTGCTTTTGAATGCCTGGGCATATCTTCAAAGGAAGGATTAATAAGTTGAATAACCTCAGCTGATTCCTGGCTCATTAAACCGAATGGCACAAATAATAAGCAGAGGCAATTAAACACCAAAATTTTACTCATTTCCTGAAATTTCAAATTAGAATGATAAGCATAAAGAAAATAAAACGAATAAGCTGACACAATTATTGGAAAGCATTGATTCCTGTTATATCCATGCCTGTTATTAGCAAATGAATATCGTGTGTTCCCTCATAAGTAATGACAGATTCCAGATTCATAATATGACGCATTATAGAATATTCCGAAGTAATACCCATTCCACCGTGTATTTGCCTGGCTTCCCTGGCAATTTCAATAGCCATATTAACATTATTTCTCTTAGCCATTGAAATCTGGGCAGGTGAGGCCTCTCCTTTATTCGCCAGCGTTCCCAACCTCCAGGCTAATAATTGAGCTTTTGTGATTTCGGTAATCATTTCTGCCAATTTTTTTTGAGTAAGCTGAAAACCTCCTATAGGTCTTCCAAATTGTTCTCTTTCTATACTATAACGCAAGGCTGAGTCATAACAATCTAAAGCGGCACCAATAGCACCCCACGCGATTCCATACCTTGCTTTCGACAAACACGAAAGAGGACCTTTTAAACCTTGAACATTGGGCAAAATATTTGATTTTGGAACCCTTACATTTTCAAACACTAATTCTCCTGTAATGGAGGCTCTAAGCGACCATTTCCCTTTTATCTCAGGTGCTGAAAAACCAGGCATTCCCTTTTCTACAATGACACCTCTTATTATTCCCTTTTCATCTTTTGCCCAAACTACAGCTATATCTGCAAGAGGTGAATTAGTAATCCACATCTTCGACCCATTCAATATCACATCATCCCCGTCTTCAACCATTTTTGTCAACATACCTGAAGGATTTGATCCATGATCAGGTTCGGTTAACCCAAAACAACCTATTAAATCGCCGGAACCCAAACCCGGCAAATATTTTCTTCTTTGCTCCTCCGACCCAAACTTATATATTGGGTACATTACTAAAGAACCCTGAACAGAGGCCATGGAACGAATACCAGAATCTCCTCGCTCGAGTTCCTGCATTATTAAGCCATAGGATATTTCATCCATGCCTCCACCACCGTATTCTGTAGGAATAGTAGGGCCAAAAGCACCTACATTAGCCAAACCTTTGAATAAATGTACTGGACATTTGGCAGCCTGAGCGTAACCTTCAATGATTGGACTCACCTCCTTTTTTACCCAATCTCTGACAGCGTCTCTAGCCAACTTATGTTCTTCATCTAATAAATCGTCTATCTTATAATAATCATGACCACCAAAGTGATCCACTTTATTTGATATAAAAAGATCTTTTTCTATGTCTGCGGTTGAAGAATTCATTTGTAATTAATTAGAGGCCAAATTTAAAACTTACTTTCCTAAAATACTTAAACATTATACGATTATAATCGTTCAAAGTCACCTTATTTAGATTTATTTATCCAATCCCAAAGGACTATATGCCATTTAACGCCCTCGTATTCCAAGGTATCTATTATTTTGAAACCACATTTTTCATGTGCGCGAATGGATCTCGGATTTGCCTCTGAAATATCGGTAACACAATAATCATATTGATTTATCAAACTCTCTTTAAATAAATTATACATTTTTGGTACCAAACCCTGCCCCCTAAATGGTTTAGCAACACAAAGCTGTCCAACAAGAACCACTTTTGCTTCCCCTAACTTTTCCCCATTATAATTCATATCAGCGAGAGCATCAAACAAACTATCTAATAAGGAGTGCTGACCATAAACCTCTTTATCGGTAACCATAGCGTAACCGACCACCTTATTTCCATGAAGTGCAATGATGGAAGGTTGTATTTCGTTCATCCTTCTAAGCAAATCAATGGAATATGAAGCTGTCACAAAGCCTTCCTTAGCACTTTCTTCCTTAGAAATATTGGCCAGATTGTTTTCCTCCTCCAGCGCTTTTATTCCCTCTATTTCCCAGTCCTCTGTTACTCTCTTTATTAGTATTTTCTCCATTTTTGTTTTTTGTTGAAAAATACAATTAAATTAAAAAAATTATATTTACAATAAAAAGTATGATTATTGCACTGGAAGGTATGCATTTTTGGGCGAAAATTGGCTATTACGAAGAGGAACATATTATTGGAAATGAAATTCATGCCGATGTATATGTTGATACTAAAGACACTGCTTTAGATGGTAATGACGATCTGGGCAGCACCTTAAATTATGAGACGATCTATCATCTGTGCAGATTGGAGATGAAAAAACCGGTAAAACTTTTAGAAACTGCGGCCATTAATATTCATCGGCGTATTCACTTCCAATATCAAGATAAAGGTATTGAAGTGAAAGTTCGCATTTCAAAAATTTCCCCTCCTTTAAAGGGACCCGTAGATCGCGCCTTCATCGAAATAAGTGGCTAAAAATCATTTTACAATTTCACCCAGCGAATGACCTTTTTAACATTTTCTGACTTAAGTTCAATAAGATAAACCCCCGGCAGTAAATTTCCCGTTGATAAAGTAATTTGTTGACTGTCTCCGGGATAGTCCCATTTTGTTTCCTGCATTATTTGACCTGAAATTTGGGTAATAGTACAATATACTAAGCCTGGTTTTTCACCTTTAACATTCAAAAATATTTCATCCATCCCTGGATTAGGATGAGCGCTCACATCAAATGAGGGCTCTTCCAAGGCAGCAACAGAAGTTTGAACACCTGTTTGAACAAGTGCGCCCCCTAAAATAGCTGTTCCACAGGCAGTTACACCATCAGAAGCCGTCGCACAAACTGTTCCATCTATCCAATTTGCATCCATAAACTGAATATCATCTAGCTTCCAGCCTTCATAAACTTGTGGTTCCTCAGTACCTTCAAGCGATTGAACAAAACGCCAGCGCAAATTTAATTTTTCATTTTTAAAAGGGGTGAGTTTAACCACTGTTGATTGAAATTGATCCGATTCCCCCCAGAATGCCCGGGTTGTAAAACCAACGGTTCTTGGATTCAAGCGCCCGTCATAACCCTTTCTTACAAACAAAGAATCGGGCATAGGCACCCACGTCGTACCCTCATTTATTGAGAACTCCAAAAATCCACCATCCTTTCCCGGATCTATATCGTATTGGTGATAAAATGTTAGCGTCGGATTTGAGGTACCCTGAATAATGGGTTGGTTTTTTAATCTAAGTTTAGCATCTGTTGCATCCTTACCATTTGCAATAGCCCAGCTAAACTGACCGCTTACCGCATTACCTGTCTTTAATGTCCATAAATCCTTACTACCTGTGGTAGCCTCAGTCGACCAATTTACTTCACCCCCCTCTAGTTCATCTAAAAATAATCTTTTTGAAAACCTGGCATTATTCGTTGTCATTTTATAAAAAACGACTAATGATTCGTTTATATTTAGGTCAGATGTTGAAAAAGTTAGAACATCACCCTGTAAAATAACACTTCTACCCCCCTGAAGACTCCCAGCAATATAGGTACAACCCTGAGGGATAAAATCCTTAAATTTAAGATTATTTGCTGCTTTCAACTGGTGATTGACTAAGGTTATTTTAACCGTAACGGTATCCCCAGGCTGAACTAATTTAGGTGAAATTTCCTTCTCAATTTTCATTGTTTTAAGACAACTTGGGAGCGGATTAAAACTTTGAGTATTATCATTTCTATTGGTTGAGGAACCTTGTTTAGCATTATAGCCAAGTCCCCTTCTGGCAAAAACCTCCCATAATAAACATTCATTTTCACCTTTATTATTGATGATATCTGCAGCAATAATAGCATCTCGACCATCTAAAAAGCCGGGATTGCAATTTTGCAGCTTCATTCCATCCATAACCAGCTGAATTGCCTTATTATTCCCCCCTTTTCCATTTACAATATCAGGGTCGAAGCCATATTTATCTGCCATTTTCCAATATATATCCCAAAGCGTTGAAGCCCACACTTCTCCTAATGGATGGGGTGCCGTTGTGCCAATAACATCATCATAAGTTTGATTATTTATTGAAAAATCAGTAGAATAGGTTTGTCTTCTAATACCCTTTTCATTATTATCGGAATAATTACCGATGGGAATGCCTTTTTTCCCGTTGTCTCCAGGTTTAGTTGCAGTTACCATTGTAAAAAAGTCGCTCCATCCTTCTCCCATTTGCTCATCATTATTCAGGCAACTGGTATATGATGGCCCACCTGTCAGTCTGTTAGAAATACCGTGACCATATTCATGAGCCACGATGCCATTATCAAAATTAGCATCCCTTATGACTATATCATTTACATTTGCTTGTAAGGTAGCCCTAACTGTTTGTCCAGATTTTAACGCATTTTTTATGGCAGTTCCACTTGAAGAAGGTAACATCACCACCGGAATCTTGGGTAATGGTGCTGTCCCATCACTACCCATAGTTATAATATCATTTGACGTATTAACCACTACAACAGCCAGCGCTCCAGCCTCCTCTGCTTTAATGACCTTATCTTTAAACTTACAGGTACCTCGGTCAACAACTAATATTTTACCTCTTATAGCTGAAGCATTCGTCAATGTTCCGCAGGCTAATGCAGATGAAACTGAATCTTGCGCAATTACTAAAATACCTGAAATAGGATTACTACTAATGAATGGGCCGAAAGTAGCAAGACCAACATTGTAGGTGGCAGCTAAATTCGCTGGTGTGTTCACTGTAAACACTTTACCCTCACCAGGCATCCATAAATACATTTGCATTCTTCCACTGGCACCATCGGGCGGTGTTGAAAAATTGGCATTATTAAATCCACTGGCATCTTGACCTTCAGCTTTGACAGGATCACCTGCTTTACCAGATTTTCCATATAGATTTTGCTGAAAATTTCCGGCCTCCTCATTAAAACCATACCTATACGTAAAGTCATGCATAAAATTATTCATGTAAAATAGCTGAGTCACCGCTGCTTCCTGATAGTTATCAGGTGTTTTTACAACATCAAAAGGAAAATCAAAAACAAGACTGGAGCCCCCTTCAATGGTTTTTTCGTCGGGACTATTGTCCGCGTCTCTATCTAAGTAAGCATGAACATTATTACCCCTCGTAATGGTATGTTCTGCCCCAGTTATTCCGTTGGTATCATGCCACCCAAATGGAGAAGCAATCATATCTGAGGGATCATTCAGCAATAAACGCTGCCCTTCTAAGGGGGAAGACAAATAATGCGGAAACACTCTGTAACTGCCTTTATTTAGCAAGCTAAAAGATTGATAATCAACCGTATTTTCTTTGTTATATGTTGTAGACAACTTTTTAGCATGCTCCTCATGATTACAATAAAGAGTATAATTCTCTTTCAACAGTACCTTTCCAGTCTGAGCATCTATTTTATACACCCAAAAATCTGGCAAATTAGGATGGTCAATTGGTACTTCCCATGCCAGTTTTAATGAACCATTTAACTCTTGAACAAAAACTAAAAAAACCGATATTTCAGATTCACTCCAACTTTTTTCAGAAAATAAAAATTTACCATCCTGATTTATAACAGGTGATTTTAAATTTACGCCATCCACCGAAATTCCTGATGCAATAGCAGCAAATCGGACGGCTTCAGCAGGATTTATGCCAGGTTTACTAAATTGCGAACCTAGAATAATTCTATCTTTTAGATTGGATAAAAAGCCATTTGTGGCATAGGCTAAAGTACCATCACTTTTAAAATGAAAGCCAGAAATTGCCTTATCAATGGGTATTCCGTCCAGTTCCTGCTGCACATATATATGTTCCACTGCATTATGATCGCTTGAATATTTATCCCTGACGGATAATGAAACTAAATCATTTGCCGATAATGGCCATTTTGAAGCTATATTTCTCACCTTTACAAGGTCATCAACCACTTCAAATGGACGTTGAGCAAATAAAATACATCCCTGAATTAGAAGGAAAAATAAAGTGAATTGTCTTAAAAATTTCATTATGCTATATTTAAAAAAATATAAGTTTTGCCTTTTCGTAAAATTAACGTATAAAATAGAAAAAGGATTTTTTTTAATTGAATTATTATTTTTTTTATTAACTTGTTATCATCCAAAATTACATTACTATGAAAGCAACCCGCAGAAACTTTATCCAGACGCTTGGCATAGGCGCCATTGGATTGACTGTTCCTAAAACTTCCCTTGGGAACACTCAAGCGCATGAATTGACCATTGATGAAGACCAATTACTACATATTGGCGATAATATTGCCATTGCTCAAACAGAATATGGGAAAGTACGCGGTTTTATTTTACGTGGCATACATCAATTTCTTGGTATTCCTTATGGAGCGGATACCAGTGGAAAAAACAGATTTATGCCACCACAAAAACCGGCGCCGTGGAACGATATTAAGCCGACCATCTGGTGGGGTAATTCTGCCCCACAAATAATGGAAAAAAGATATGCCAATGTATATTCATCCTTCGTTGACCATTGGAATTACGACGATGTATCAGAGGATTGTCTAAAACTAAATATTTGGACACCTGCTTTAGATAAAGGAAATCGTCCTGTTATTGTTTGGTTACATGGGGGTGGATTTGTAAATGGAAATGGCATAGAACAAGACGGTTATCATGGTGAAAATCTGTCAAGGATGGGAAATATTGTTTTTTGCTCCGTTAATCATCGCCTGGGTGCTTTAGGTTATTGCTGTTTATCAAGTGTTGGAGGACCTTTAGCTTCTGGAAATGCAGGTAATTTAGACCTGGTTGCTTCCTTAGAATGGATAAAAAATAATATTGCTCAATTTGGGGGTGACCCAAATAATGTAACCATTATTGGACAATCAGGTGGAGGAGCAAAAGTTACCACATTAATGAATATGCCGGCAGCAAAGGGACTTTTCCATAAAGCAGTCGCTTTAAGTGGTAGTTCTTTAATAGGAGTAAATAAAGATTATGCGGAAAAATTAGGTGCAAAGGTATTGGAAGAAGCTGGCTTCAAAATAGGTGAATTTGAAAAATTACAACAAATGCCTTGGCTTGAATTTATTCAAATTGCCAATAGAACTGTTGCAAAATTTTCGGATGAAGCAAAAAAAATGGGTATTCAAAGAGAGGGTTTTTCACCTGTTTCTGATGGAATTCACCTTTCAAGTGAACCTTTTTTCACTGGTGGAATGTCTGAAAATATTCCTTTAATGATTAATACTACCTTTCATGAATGGACACCTTCCCGTTCTGACGCCAGTTTGGAGAAAGTAACCTGGGAAGAAATAACCGAAAAAATATCGGCTAGATTTGGTGAAAAATCCAGCCTTATTGTATCTGCTTATAAAAAACAATTCCCAACGGCTTCTCCCGTAGAAATTTGGGCGCTCATTTTATCCAATAGAAAAAATGCAGTGGCCACGGCAGACGCAAAATCAAAAAATGGTAAGGCACCTGTTTATTTATCCTGGTTTGGTTGGCAACCACCTTTATTTGACGGTAGAATGAGAGCTTTCCATTGTATTGATATCTGCTTTTGGTTTTATAATACCGATCTTATGTTTACCCATACTGGAGGAGGAAAACGCCCGAGAGCACTATCTTCAAAAATGGCCAATTCATTCATTCAATTTGTTAAAACTGGAAATCCAAATGGAGGAGGTTTACCAGAATGGCTGCCTTACACTGCTGAAAAAGGTGAAACTATGATATTAGATGACTTATGTCTTCTTCAAAATAATCCTGACGGTGAAGCAAGAAAATCACTGGATTAAAATATAACCTAATAAACATAAAAAATCCATTATGGGTATCATACCTGATTAAAGGTTAGTATCTAAAAATAATTCAATTTTAGATACCTTTGGGCAAATTATAATTTATTACCGTCGGGAAAAAATTAAAAAAGTGTATGGAGGACAATGAGGTATCCATTATTTATGGAAGACACCCCATCTTAGAGGCTGTTGAAACTGGAAAAACAATTGAAAAGATACTATTTCAACAAGGGTTGCGGGGAGAGTTAGAAAAAGAAATCAGGCACTTATGTCGGGACCATGAAATTCCACTTCAGGTTGTACCAAAAGAGAGGATGAATAGGGTAGTTTCTGGAAATCATCAGGGGGTTATAGCCTACACTTCACCCATTTCATACCAGAATATAGATAGTTTACTTCCCGAAATTCTTGAGAAAAAGGAAAATCCAGTTTTTCTCATATTAGATAGTATTACCGATGTTAGAAATATTGGCGCTATAGCCAGATCAGCTGAAGTATTGGGAGCAGACGGTATCATTCTTGGTATGCGTGGTACCGCTCCTATAAATGGAGACGCAATAAAAACGTCTGCTGGTGCTCTTACCAGAATACCCATCTGCAGAGAAAATAGTCTTGCTAATACCATTACCTATTTACAGGAAATGGGAATAATAGTAAGCGTTAGCGATTTAAAGGGCGAAAAAACAGTAGCACAATGTAATTGGAATGAACCAACTGCCATTATCCTCGGAGCTGAAGGTAATGGCGTTCACCCAAGTTTAATTAAAGCAGCCGATCAAAAATTCATCATTCCACAACAAGGAGAAATAAATTCCCTAAATGTTTCTGTCGCCGCAGGTATCATTTTATACGAGGTTATGCGTCAAAGAAATCCAACGATTTAAAAACCAGTTCATGCAAAATAAATCCAAATACATTATAATTCTTTACATCATTATAGGAGCATTACAGGTAACGGGAATTTTATTAAAAATGCCCTTATTACACCAAAGTTTAAAAGTGCTTCTCATGCCCGTTTTAACTTTTTATTTATGGAATGGCATAGCAGAAAAAACAAAAACTACTTTATTCAGACTGAGTATCCTGGCATTAGCATTTTCTTACTCAGGTGATATTATATTAATGATTCCGGGTAATCAACCGTTGTTTTTTATTGGCGGTTTAGTTAGTTTTTTAATAGCCCATCTATTCTACATGAAATTATTTACCACATTATCCCCCTTTAGCAACAATATTATCAAAAAGAACCCAGTACAGATCATAGGTATAATCCTTTTTCTAACAGCATTCTTGTCTTACCTTGTTCCAAAGATTGATAGCACTCTTAAAATCCCTGTCATAGCTTATGCATTGATTATCTGTACTATGTTATTAAGTACCCTTAATTTAAAGGAAAAGATTGGAAAAAAACCCCATAATATGATAGTGGCAGGAGCTATTTTATTTGTTCTGTCTGACAGCATTTTAGCCTTAAACAAATTTGATGCTGCATTCCGGGGTATTACCCTCATGCATGCCTTAGTCATGATAACTTATATCTCTGCACAGGGATTCATCATACATGGAATAAAGTTAAATAGCTTAAAGACATTGTGATTGGTAGGTAGTGAAACATTTTGTACCTCCAGGGGCAAAATGGTACAATGAAACATTTTATGCCGCCAGGGGCCAAAAGGTATGACCCGTCCTAAAAAAAGTTTACAGATTTAACAATTCTTTAAAAATAGTCCTGATACAAATTTACACTTTAATTTTAATCCTAAAATAGTTTTACCTTTGTTGTCATCAACGGAAGCGGAAATTAGCTCTGCTGAGGAGCAACTAATCAGGAATACGTTGATCAGATATGGTAAACTCAGGATTTCGGTTCTGAGTTTTTTTATTACCAATTCTGTAGATATGCCTAAAAAAACCTATACCCTTGTTTCGCATGTCTGGGAGGGTTGATAGTAGTTTTTCCATAATCGTTTGATTTCTATGTCCGTATCGTTGTTATGGACTTGTGATGGCATTGCGTTGCCAATGCTTGAGTGAGGACGATCTTCGTTGTATAACTTGACAACAGATTTTAAAACTTCTTTTGCATTTAAGAGTGTTTTTATCAGGTAATCAAATAAATATTCACCTTTGATTATTCCATTCATACGTTCAGCTATAGCATTTTCCAAAGGATCTCCATTTTCTGTCATCGATATTTTAATACCTTCCTTTTTCAACATGTTCACATACATTGAACTACAGTATTGCGAACCTCTGTCAGAGTGATGAATAAGTCCCTCCGCGCTTATTTTCAATGTTTTAATGGCCATTTTTAAAGCTGTAGCACTCTCTATAGCCTCCATCGTGTCAGCAACATGATATCCAACTATTTTTCTTGAATAAGCATCTGTAATGAAGCTTATGTAATAATGACCTCCTTTTGTTTTCCAATAAGTTATATCACTTACCCAGACATGATTTGGACCAAGCGGTTCAATATCTTTAATTAAATTTGGATACTTCTTCATCCAATGGTTCGAGTTGGTGGTTACATGATGGCGTTTTCTCTGTTTAATTAGTAATTTATTATCTCTAAGCAAATCAAAGAAAGCATCCCTACCCATTTTTATATTATGTTCATGCATAAAGGTTTCTAGTTTGAAAAATAGTTTTCTTCCACCTAAACGCTTATGGTCTTTTCGGATATCACCGATTTTGTCAAGCAAAATCTCTTGCTCTATTAAATCCTTCTCAACCCGATTTTTACTTTGGTAGTAAGCCTGTCTTGTTAAACCAAACCATGAGCATAAGTTGGCTAAACTTATGACCTTGAAGCTGTCCTTCATTACTTCTATGGCTTGGTATTGTACTTTTTTCGAATAGGAATATTAAACTCTTTTTCAGCAATATCTACCATGGTGGAGAAAGCAATAGCCTTCATCTCTGCAGTTTGGAGTTGTTTCTCCAGTTCTGCTATCCGCTTTTTGAGCTTGAGCGTCTCAAAATCTTCGGAACCAGGTTCAATATCTTTCTTTTTCGTTGGCATGTTTTCAAAGTTAGTAATTTTTACGTGTTTATCCAATATACCAAACCCACGCATCCACTTAGTTATTTTACCGTTCTCCGTCGAATATCCGGTATAACGACTATAAACTTCTCTTTTCACTTCATTGCCAGACAAATAATCTTCAATAATTCGTCTTTTTTCATCATCTGAAATATACAATCTACCGCTGTGCCATTGTCCTAAAATAGCTTTCCTTTCTTTATTCATTTTACACTTTTTTGTGTAAACCTATTTTAGAACAAGTCAGCCCATTATGCCCCTGGCGGCAAAATTCCCCCAAAAAACCATTATGCCCCTGGCGGCACAATTTCCCCAATATTATTTATTTCGTGTCTGCACGGGTAAATATTCTATTCCAGACAATCCCTTTAGCTGGGCTTCCCTCCAAAAAGGACATCCAGATAAATAAAG